>JAJFLS010000642.1 GCA_021772595.1 Opitutales bacterium | reverse complement strand
ACGTAGTTACCCATGCTATGACAGAGAAGGCTGATCTTTACTTTACAGTCTTTTTCCATCAATTTCACGAATAGCGCGGCTTCGGCGGTCGGATTGTTCGGGTGTTTATTTTTAGCGGCAACTTGGTGTCGTTTCTTCTGGGCGCGCGTAAGCATAAGGTGGAAATGCTGAATTTTCCCGATTGTCCGGTTGAGCGCTCCAGCGGAGGCCCGGGCGTCCGATTTATCACTCAGGTATGACGCGGTTCCTGAAATAGTCCCGCCGCCGTTGGCGGGCCAGGTGAAGGGGACAACTATTACATCAAAGAGAGATTCGATCTCAAGGGCGGTCTGCAATACGTCTTTGACGTCATTGTTATAGCCATGCACGAAAAATAGAATCGATTTATTCTCCTTGGTGGCTTTCTCGAAAAGTTCGCAGGCAATCTTGAGGCTTCCGTGCCAGGGTTTTCTTATATCAATATCCAATTTGTATTTGGATTTCAATGTCTTCACCGCATCTTTTGATAAGGCGTTTGTGATCGCTTTTACTTTCCAGCTTCTGCCGGCCTTTTCTACATTGACTAAGCGAAGTTCATTAGGACCTTCGGGATTCGGCCTTTTGCCAAATGATTTCAAGCTGTCTGAGTCCGTTATCGAGCGATTTGTGATTAGGTACATGAGGATCTTCTTTTAATTATTGTTCAGTTAACTGGGGTGGTTATAAATAATCCCAACGGGAAGTATCTGATAGGTCTATATAGGGCCTGGATTGTGATGGTATTATTCGCTTTTAAAACTCTGTGAAGTTTCCCTTTCTGGGGTCGGATGTGTATGGGCTTAACTTCCGAGAACAATATTTAGATTAACCCGATGGATGCCAAGAATTATTGCACTAATGTGAGTGGGGAATAACCCGAATTCGCCGTTTTGTGAGTTGGATCCGAGCTCTGCCTTCAAGCGGCGACTGTTCCAGATAGCGCTAACTGCGAGAACAAACCGCCCCATGCAATGAACATGCCTGATGAAGACCCCCGGAGGAGGTCTAGAGGCGCGTTTCAAAAACTGTATCGGGCACCGAGCAGTAGGCGATTGTTGTCTTTGAATTGGCCGAAGAGTCCGGCTCGATTGCCGTGGAATAGATCGGCACCGATCCATGTGGTTAGAGTGTCGTTCCAATTGTAGGAAAGTTTAGGACGAATCATGCCGTCGGAGTCGTTCAGATTTTGAAGCATGAGTGTTTCCGCTGTTAGAGTCTCATTGAAGAAATGCCTCTGGACGAAGAGAGTGACGCTGCTGTCTGTAGCTGGGAGCGCTGACGGAGCGGTGGGGTCGATTAGGTGGTTTTGGAAAAGTTGCAGACTAACGAAAGTGTCGATAAGGCCGAACCAATCGAATCCGAGGACATAAGACAGCGTGTCGTGGGTAACCGTGCCGCCAGTAGTCATGGGAAGACGGCTCAGGGACGACTGGTCTGTTTCGTAGGCGACTTCGCCCCTTAAGGTGAGGTTTCCGAAACTGTTGGTGAAGGTGCCGCCGATAAGATGGGAGCGGTTGAATGTTGGATTTAATTCGATACGGGGAGCGAAACCTGTTGTATCTAGAATCTGGTTAAACACCGGAAGATCATCGTAGTGGTACAGATAATTGAGCGTTAGGTCCCAGCCGTTTTTGAACGCTATCCAGCGCGCTCCGAAATCGGAGTCCTCGAAAAATCGATTGGGGAAGTCGGCTTGGCTTAAACTTACATCCACTTGCGGTGGCGCTTGCGGAACGATGCGCGGCGTTGTAAATGCGAAAGTTCCATCGCGGTTGGGTAAGGCGTGCACGCTTGTATCCGGAATCCAAAGCAGCTGTAGAGCGCTGTCCGGGTCGAGAGCCAGTTCTAGATTGGCAGTCCAGAGCGGAATACGCGAGTCCTCGAAATCTTCGAGGATGAATTCCCGAAATGACTGAGGGTTGACTACATCGAGCACCTTCAGCCCGTCGGCTCGACCCCAGACGGTTTGCTGCTTACCGATGGAAAGGTAGTGGTCTCCGAAAGTCCGGTCGAAGTAGAACTCGCGGAGCTCTAATTCGGCGTCCTTGCCAAGGAGCCATGGCCGCGAAGAAGTCGAATATCCATCATCGTCGAGATCGCTTGGCTGGATCTGATTGGCAGACTCGTGTCGCAGGCGTGCGATTGTATTAAGCCGCCATTCGTTTTCGAAATCAACTGTGAACTCAGGGGTGAATGTCAGCTCTCCGAGTTGTTGGAATGTCGGGTCGCTGTGACTGCTGGCGCCCCAACGAAATTGAATCTCGGTCTTCGTGTTGAGTTCCGCTGCATTGATTGTCGAAAGCGATAAGAAGGTGAATGCAAATCCGCTTGTTACGAGATGTATTGAGTTCATGGGTATGGGTGCTGGGGATTGGAATTGGGGAAATAGTCGAGGATTGGGGTGGCGCCTAAGCCCTACCTTTTATCGAACTTCGCTCGAGTATTGGGTAGCGTCCGGGCGCCGCCCCGGATTAAAAATTCTCTGCGGTGCTAGAGGCCTCGTTTGATCGACTGTTGAGTGAAGACTGAGTCGTCCATGTTGTCCTGGTATTCAATATTGGTGAAACTGAATACAGTGCTGTGACCTGTCTTGTGATTCTGGACTTCGATAATATGGGCCGTCCAAATATCCTGAACCTTTCGGATGTCTTTGAAATGGGTCGTCTTGAGGAGAGTTCCTTTTTCGTCCCACTGAACGCTCTTAATCGGTATCCAGATATCGGAATCAATGTAGTCCTCTCGGCGGCCTATGCCGAGCTCCTTGCTGGTCGAATCGTCGATTGCGGTCGACTCAACAAGATACACGCTTCTTCCGTCTATTTCGGATTCGCCTTTGGTTGTACGTGAGTAGTCAATAAGGGATACGCGTGTCTCCAGTTTGATGTCCTCGTAGGTGAAATCCGTGCCTAGGAAATAGTCGCCGCGATCCGAGGCGGAGATTCGCCGCACTTTGCGCATGGCGGGCAAATATAGCCATTGATCGTCGTCCTTCTCGGAGGCTGGATAGTCGTA
>JAJFLS010000641.1 GCA_021772595.1 Opitutales bacterium | reverse complement strand
GGGCGGCGAGCTCGTCGAGCGGTATTTGCTCCTCGGGCTTCAGATTGAGAATGAGATTGGTATCGAGTTCCAGTCCCAGCCGATAGACGTTCTCGACGTAGGCGCCCAAGCGCCGTTCTACCCAGGGCGTTGGGACTGGGTATTTCCAGCTTAGGAATCCAATGCGGCGGTGGCCGAGTTCATGGAGATGCTGCATGATTTTCGAGATACCTCGGACTTGATCCTGCCCGATGCAGTCAACTTCCACTTTGTCGTAGTCTTCCAGCGCGGAGACGGTCGGGAATTTCGCCATGATATTGGATACGGCTTCCTCCTTGAAATCGTAGACCAGGACGACTCCTTTCCAGTGAAGGCAGCTTACGTTTTTTATGATGCGCCGCGATCTCGCTTTCGGCAGGAAATCGGATGGATCGACGTAGTGGACTTCGATTACCAGGCCCTCTGCGGCTGCTTTCTCGCTGATGCCTTTAAGGATTTCCGTCGCCGTGTCTTTCTCGAGTGTCGCGGATTTTTCTAAGCCTACGATAACCGCGATCGTGTTGCGCGTGGCGTCTTCTTTTCCGTTAGCGTTTCGCTGAATCGAGTAGCTGTAGCCGAGTTCCGCCGCGAGCAGGAATACTTTCGCTCGTGTCTCCGGATTGATTTTCGGGTGATTCGTGAAGCAGCGCGAAACCGTGGTGCGCGATAGCTCCAACTGGTCGGCGATTAGCTTTTGATTCGGTTTTGGCATATTTCAAAAATGGATTCTTGGATCCGACTCCTCTTTGGCGGGGAATCGCTTCGTAAGTTATTGGATTTTAAAGACTAACGGTTCTCTGCGGGATGAATCGCCTTGAATGGAGATTCATGGAGCTGAGTTTAGCAATTTGAAGAAAAGTAAAAGTTGCACGAGATCGTGCCAGAAAATTATCAACAAATGATTGGAAAACATGAGCTTAAAGAAATGCAAATTCGTAGGAAATGCAATTACTTTCAAAATTAAATTGCATTAAATTGCATTTTAATACCACTATGCTTTGATGACGAGCGCTCAAGCCTAGGGCTGTAGGGCGGCGTTTTTGAGATGAGCTTTGAGGCAACACAGCGATGAAGACCGAACTTTTTAAGACAGACAATCCCGTATTGGAGAGGCCTTTCGACTGGGGTCGCAGTGGCAGTGGATTCGTGGATATCGAGGGCGAGTCCTATTTCCGAATCGAGCGATTGTGCGAAATGCCGCCGTTTCTGATTAATCTGGTTAGCGCGAACAACCATTGGATGTTCATCGCGAGCAATGGAGCTTTGACGGCGGGAAGGAGAGATGCGGACAACGCTTTGTTTCCTTATGTCACGCAAGACAAGCTCTTCGAGTTGGCTCATACGGTGGGTAGCGTGAGTCTCGTATGGGTCAATCGATCCGGCTACGAATCCGCTCGGTTTTGGGAACCGTTCCGCGGGTTGAACAAGGAGGAAACGTCTCAGAGGAATCTCTACAAAAACGCGGCGGGCAACAAGCTGATGTTCGAAGAGGTCAACCTCGATTTAGGGCTGCGGTATCGGTATCTGTGGACGTTCAGCGATCGATTCGGATTCGCGCGTAAAGTCCAGGTCGAGAACTTGAGTGATGAATCTGCTAGCATCCGAGTATTGGATGGTATCCAGAATGTGGTTCCGTACGGTTTGGATCGAGCGTTCGTGAATGAGTTTAGCAATCTCGCAGACGCTTACAAGAGATGCGAGCTGTTGTCGGCGAATCGATTGGGCGTCTATTATTTGAGTTCCATACCCACCGATCGAGCAGAGCCGAGCGAGGGCCTTCGAGCGACTATAGTGTGGCATCTGGGATTGGATGCTAAGGCCGTGCTCCTTTCGGCGACCCAGGTTGAGGCGTTTCGAAACGGGGAGAGCTTGTCGGAGGAAGTAGATATCCGAGGACGGAGAGGAGCCTATCTGGTCGAGGGAGCGTTCGATCTCCAAGCGAAGGGTAGGAAGGACTGGTGGGTCGTAGGGGATATCAATCAAGATGGGGCTCAAATCGAGTCTATGCGTTCCGCCCTAGAATTGGAATCGATCAGAGAGCGTTTGGAAGTCGATATCGAGAAAAACGTGTCTGAACTACGACGGAAGGTCGCATCGGCGGATGGGCTTTCGCTTACTTCGGATCGCATAAGAGACAGTCGTCACTACTCGAATACGTTGTTCAATATTATGAGAGGGGGCGTTTTCAACGATGGCTATACTGTCGAGATGTCTGACTTTATCAATCACGTGGATACGAGAAATCGCGTGCTCTCTTCTGATCTCAAGGAACGGCTCGAGGAGTCTTTCGAGGGTCGAACCTCTGTCAGTTGCCAAGACTTGTGCCAATGGGCTGAGGATTCGGGTGACTCGCACTTGGTTCGATTGGCGTATGAGTATCTTCCGCTGACATTCAGTCGCCGACACGGAGATCCGAGTCGGCCTTGGAACCGATTTTCGATCGATACGCAGGACAAGTTCGGCAATCCTATCTTGGGGTATGAGGGGAATTGGCGTGACATTTTTCAAAACTGGGAAGCGCTAGCGTATTCGCATCCCGGTTACTTGGATGGGATGATAATGCGGTTTCTCAACTCTACGACCGCTGATGGTTATAATCCGTATCGGATTACGCGCGATGGAATCGATTGGGAGACAATCGAAGCGGAATCGCCCTGGTCGAATATCGGATACTGGGGGGATCATCAAATCGTCTATCTGCTGAAGCTGCTTGAGGCGTCCAAGCGGTTTCATCCGAACGCGCTGCGTCGATTGCTGGACAAGCGCGTATTCACTTACGCGCAGGTGCCTTACCGCATTCGCTCGTTTACTGATATCTGGCGAAACCCAAGGGAAACCGTCGATTTTTGCGACGAAGATGCGGCGTCCATCGACGCTCGGTGTTCGGCGATTGGTTCTGATGGCAAACTGCTGATGCGAGGTGACGGAGCGATTGTAGAAGCGAACTTGGTTGAAAAACTGCTCGTTCCCCTCCTGTCCAAACTGTCGAATTTCGTGCCCGATGGTGGTATCTGGATGAATACGCAGCGACCAGAATGGAATGACGCGAACAACGCGCTGGTTGGCTATGGCGTTTCAATGGTGACCTTGTGCTATATAAATCGATATGTTGATTTTCTGTTGGAGTTGCTCGCGGTCGAGAAAGGAAATAGAACGTATTCAATAGACGTAGACGTTGCGGGTTTTCTCTTGGATCAAGACTCCTTGTTTCGATATTTTGAGGAGCGTTTGGCGAACGGATTCGACTCGGAGTCCCGAATCGAGATGGTTCGCGCTTTCGGCGAAAGCGGAGAAGCTTTTAGAAATGGGCTTTATGACGACGGATTGAGTGGTTCGCTGTGCGGTCTTTCGAATAGGTCGATCATCGACTATTTGCGGACTGTCAAAAAGTTCATCGTGGCCTCGATTGACGCGAATCGTCGACCAGATGGACTGTATCATTCGTACAATTTGTTGAACGTTTCCGAAGGAGGAGGGCTCGAGCTGGATCGATTGTCGGATATGCTCGAGGGCCAAGTCGCGGCCTTGAGCTCGGGCCGATTGTCAGGCGAAGAGGCGTTGACGCTGCTCGATTCTCTGCGGGAAAGCGCTCTCTATCGGGAAGATGTCAAAAGCTATCTGCTGTATCCAGATAGTGAGCTCCCCGGATTTCTGGAGAAAAATGTGATAGCGAACGAGTCCGTAGAAAAGAGTCGATTGTTGTTTGAAATGCTAGACCGAAAGGATCTCAGAATCGTTCTGAAGGATGTAGCGGGGCGGTACCGTTTCAATGGTGATTTCCGTAATGCCGATGACCTGAAGTTCGTGCTAGATGGCATTCGAAAAGAGTACTCGGATTTCGCGAGCGATGAAGCGATCGCCGCCATCGAATCGATTTTCGAGGATACTTTTAATCACCGCCAGTTCACTGGAAGGTCGAGTACGTTTTTCGCGTACGAAGGATTGGGCAGTGTCTATTGGCACATGGTTTCCAAGTTGGTACTGGCGATCCAAGAGAATATAACTTGGGCTGACAAGAGCGGCTCGAGCTCGGAAACCGCTGAAGCCTTGGCTTCTCACTATTACGAATCGCTCGATGGTCTTGGCTTCTATAGATCTCCACCTGAGTACGGAGCGTTTCCGATCGACGCCTATTCCCATACGCCGAAACACGCTGGAGCCCAGCAGCCTGGGATGACGGGGCAGGTGAAGGAGGATATTCTGATTCGTTTTGGTGAGCTTGGATTGATTGTTGAAAACGGTCAGATTCGCTTCGATTGCAAGTTGCTCCGAAAAGGAGATTTTCTGAAAGCTCCGGCGACATTCGATTACCTGGATCCTTCTGGAATTGCGAAAAGCAGGGCGATGCAGAGCGGTGAACTAGCCTTTACGTTTTGCCAAACGCTATTTGTTTTTCGAATCGGAAAAGTATGGAAGATCGAATTATTCCGTAGTGAAAATGATAAGACGGTGATCGAAGGAGCGAAACTCTCCTTTAGCGATAGCCAGCATGTTTTCGCCCGTACTCGCTCTATCGAGGAAGTGGAAGTGACGATCCCGGAGAGCGCGTTGATTCGAGGTTGATCTTCATTCGCGGTCTTCGCAAGCGAAGCCCCTACATTCGAGAAGGCGCATTGTTGAGAACGCCTCTACGGAGAGATCGAATGATACCGATTCACTTCGGGTTCGATGAGGATCGTTTCCGAGCCGTCGGGCCAAAGGACTTTGACTTGCTCGATTTTGTCGGAGGCTCCAAGCCCGAAGTGAAAATTCGATGGGGCTTGGCCCGAGTAGGCTTCGCCTAAGGTGTACACGCGTTCTGTCTCGAAGTCCGGGGCGACCAGTCGTATACGCGTACCAATCACCGGTTTTCCTTTCGATCGGGAGATATCAAATCCGATCCAGTTCCGGTCTTCCGGCATTTTGTTTTTGTAAATAAAAACCCGTTCGGAGGCGTTTAGCGAATCTTGCTCGACCAAGAGAATGTCTACGCGGCCGTCTCGATCGAAATCCTCTCCGATGACGGCCCGTCCATCGCCTCCGTTGGATACTCCAAAAAGATAAGCGACGTTGACGAAGCCTTCACCTTTGAGATTCAGAAAGAGATGGTCCTTTTCGAAAGGGTTCCATCCCATTTTGTTCCCGCCAACCAATGCCTTCGGTCCGAGGATGTCGAAGTATTCACTTATTTGCGACGTGGATATGGACTTTTCTTGATAAATGTCGTGGGTCCAGAAGTTGGTGCAGTAGTCCCTAGCGGTGCCTTTGGAAAGATATCCATTTGAAATGAACATATCGGGATAGCTGTCGTTGTTGAAGTCGAACGAGCTGCTTCCCCAAGACCAACCGGATCGTGCGGTTTGCTGACTGATTGGGCGCTGAGAGAACTCGCCTTTTCCGTTTCCATAGTACAGCCGATTCCCGTAGGCGATCTGCATTCTCATCGCTTGGTGTTCGGGAAACTCGGAACGCCCGAGACCCATTTGCTCAAGACGTCGGGCAGTTGTGGAGCTCATCCCTACAGCGAGTAGGTCTAGATTTCCATCGCGATCGAAATCCGCGAAGCTTTGGCTCATTCCGAATAGGCTTCTATCGTCTATCCAGTCGTCGGTTCGATCGACCAGGGAGTTGGTTGTGTTTTCATAAACGTCGATTCCGGAGAAGTCGCTGGTGACGACCAAGTCGGCGCGTCGATCATCGTTTAAATCAATCATTGATGCGACGTAGGCCCTTCGTCCCCGTTTTGCAGCGAGGGCAGTGCGATCTGTTATATCGGTGTAGCCAAGTCCCCCTGTATTTTGGAGGAGGTAGGCAGGTTTCCCGTCATTCGCATCGAAGTAGGGAGTTGGCATGTTTCCACCTTCGTAGGCGGGTGTGGAAGGTCCCAGGTAGAGTTCTGGGTAGCCGTCACCGGTTAAATCTCCTGCGGCGAGGAGCTGGATAATCAAAGGCTTTTCTGATTTCCAGATGCCAAAAGGCTTTCCGTCGAATGTTTCGGTATTCGGATTGTAGGTGTAGGCGAACAAATAGGGCGCTTCGTAGCTGGCAGTGACGTATTCGATTTTTCCATCCAAATCGAGATCTACGAGAATGGCGGCGGTCGTTTGTCCGCGAATGGGAAATGTGGCCAGCATCGTTTCGCGAAAGGTGAAGTCGCCTTGGTTGTAGTGGACCGTGTTATTCTTTGGGAAGATGATATCCGAAAGACCGTCTCCATTGAGGTCTTCGACGAGAACGATGCTGTAGGGGGTGGTGCGGGATTTCGATTCCAGCCAAAGCGATTCTTCAAATGGGGGAGCCTGGGGACGAGTGATCGCCTGGAGCGAATTGAATCGAATGTCGTTTGGCGTGAAGACTCCGGATAGGCCAGGAGTTGCATTCCACCGAACATCAAGCACGCCCTTCAGTATGTAGCGTTGCTGCTTGGGGGATGGGCCTTTGACGTGTATTGAAAAACTGAACTCAGATCGAGCGGGAAACTCACTCGGTGGTTTGAAATGCGTGTGATGCCACTCGCTCTGGTCGATCTTGTAGCCTTCTGTTTCCAGTTTCGTTAAGAGTTCGAGATACTGCGATCGGCTCCAATCTCCACTTGGAGTCGTTTGATGAGTTCGGAGCGTTACGCCTTCCAATAGAGTCTCCGGTTTTCCGAAATTTGGTTGCTCGATCGTTTCAAGGGGAAAGTCGCGCAACGGCTGAAACAAATTTCCGCAGGCTCTTAGTTTGTCCCATAAGTCGATGAAGGCCGTCTCGTATTGTTGGGCCATCTTTTCCTCCTGCCAGACCGTCTGGTCCCTTTGTTCTCTTAGGGCTTTGATTGTATTGAGAGATTCGCTCGTTTCAGCCCCGAGGGCGATTGACAGAGGCGTGCCTAGAAAGAGCAAAAATCTGAATGATGGAAATAGGGGCATCTAATAAGGTAACGAGTTAAAAAGGAATAAATTCGTTGATTAAAGTGCAATTTAGCGCAATTATGGAGCAAGTCAACAATTCTATGCTTATGCCTTATCAATTCTCCAGGACATGTGTTCGAGGACTGGGTCGTTCCGGATTTTTCTTTTTCATTGTGCTCATGGCGTTCGTTTTCGGGGAGTCGCCTGCTATCTACCTTGCAACGGGAGTTGATTTTCCAACGGAGGCAGAGAGGGCCTATCAGTTAGAGCGATCCAGCGATATGGTAGAATGGGAAGCCATTGGGGATCCAGCGATTGGAGGTGAAGCGGTTGAAGACTGTTTCCCACTGCAAAAAGACGAGCGATTCTTTTATCGCCTGCGTGAATTGAAGGATCAGTGGGTGCTCGTGTGGCAGGACGATTTCGAGGGATCGGAAATCGATCATACGAAGTGGCAGCATGAAGTGAATGCCAATGGGGGCGGAAATAATGAACTCCAGTACTACACTGATGAACCAGAAAACAGTTTTGTGGAAGATGGAAAGCTGGTCATCGAAACGCGTAAGGAATCCTATGGTGGGTTAGAGGGTTCGAGGGAATATACGTCGGCCCGCCTGAATACGAAGTTTCTGGGTTCGTGGACGTATGGGAAAATTGAAGTCAGAGCGCGCCTTCCTGTTGGTCGAGGTTTATGGCCTGCCATATGGATGCTTCCGGTTGAAGATGAATACGGTGGATGGGCGTCGAGCGGTGAGATCGACATTGTAGAAGCGATTGGGCACGAGCCGACGAAGATTCACGGCACGATTCATCATGGGGGAAGCTGGCCTCACAATATTAGTACAGGAGACGAGCGAGAACTAGATACCGGGACTGTAAGCGACGCGTTTCATACATACGCCGTCGAGTGGGAGGAGGGCGAGATTCGCTGGTTTCTCGATGGAGAAGTCTACCAAGCGCTTACTGCTTGGGAATCATCTGGCGCCGCATTCCCGGCCCCGTTTAATCAGCCGTTCTACCTAATTCTCAATGTTGCAGTGGGAGGCACTTGGCCGGGCGATCCTGATGAGACAACCCCATTTCCGGTCCGTATGGAAGTGGAGGGTGTGAAGGTCTATCAATGGATCGATTGAGATCGGCCGCTGCAAAAATAAGGACGAGCCTTTCGACTCGTCCTTGAAATTCGGTTACCAGTTTGGCTCTCGCTTATTTGACGACCATTTGGTCGACGGACTTGCCGGCGGGGATCATCGGGAGGACGTGCTCGGAGTAGGGAGTGATGACGTCGAGGAGGAAGGCCTC
>JAJFLS010000065.1 GCA_021772595.1 Opitutales bacterium | reverse complement strand
ACTCATCGACCAGCGTTCCGACTTCGCTCCAGGTCTCGACCCTCGGATTATTTGGCTTTAGCTGCCGTGATACACTATTCGCTGGTATCGTCGATGCCTAGGTTTCGACATTTATTGAAGATGGTCCATACTGGGACGTCTGATTGACTCGCCAGGCACGCTTTGGCTAATTCGCCGTCGTCTCGCAAGACGCTGGTTAATCTATTTCGGACAAAGGAAATGGCGACACCGTGTTTCCGGGAGAGGCACAAGGTGTAGAGGTAGTGGACGAGAGAAATATGCCGATGCGCGTGGTTGTACTCCTCCTCTTGAACTGTGAGAAATGCTGTTTGACATGACTTGTAAACTGGCGGCAATTCGCTCTCGCTTAAGAAACGGTCTTCGCGCCATTCGCTGTGGAGACGGTCGATGATTTGTTGTTCGTGAGCATCGCTCAGATCGAGTTCGGGCCATCCCTGGTCGCTCTGGCCCGGCAGCCGGTCGAGTTGTTTGAGGTAACAGTAGGCGACGCTGGCGTGCAGGCGCTCATTACCGTCTAGCTTGCTCGGGTCATCCCAGGCTTGTTCCACAATCCGCTGAAAAAGAGGAACCAAGTGTTTGCCGATATCGTGATATGATGGATCGGTGTCCTCGTTGCCTCGAAGGAGACGATAGCCGAGACCAGCAAGCAAAACGAACTTGCCGCCGTGGGGCATGGCTTGCTCGACCTCTTCATCGAGGAGAAGTTCAAGGGCATTGCCCTTAATGGGTACAGGTGACTTGCCAATAAGCGCTCCGAGGTTTCCAAGGACAAACTGGCCCCATTTGCGTTTCATTTGCACAGCAATGCTAGCAGCATATTCTCTTGTGAAGGCGAACTTTGCTTCAACGAGCATGTTGCCGCCGAAGAGATGCGCTCGAGTTGTGAATGAAGAGCTAACAACTTCAATGAGATTGGCGTTCTTGAACGAGAAGGCGAAGTATCGACCGAGGAGAAAGTCCTGCCATTCTCGATGCTTGAAACGAAGTAACTCACCCAGTGGGAAAAAGACTGTCTTGTTGAGGAGGACCGTGAGGAGACCCTCATCATTGATGATGGCCAGCGCTTGAGATATATCGTTTTTATCTTTATCGGCGCCACTAGGCCAGACGTGGTTCTCCCAGATCTTCTGCCGAGCAACGACTGCTTTTTGCACATCGTCGCGTGTTAATTCCGGGGCGTAGGCGGCGCTGAAAACCATGGCGATCAAAGAAAGAGCGCTCTTCCAATTGTCTACGCTCAGCTCGCCGCCGTCGAGTTTCTTGCGATGCAAGCGGCTCTTTTTGATGTTAACTGTTAAGGCGTAGTCGAGCACCTCGTGCGGGAAACGGATGTCGCGGAGCTCTAGGCAATCATCTTCATCTTCGCGTTGGTCTGCCTGCAATTCGGAGAGAACGAGGGGGGTTCGGACCACAGATAGTACCTGTTCGTGCGGCTTCGACAAGGTATCGCGCGTGACGAGCTTGGCAATTTCGATCTCCAAGGGAGTTCGTTCGTGCGACATATTGCTCGATGGAGTGTCGAGCATATTATCGACGACGGCATTCACGCGTGCACGCACGGTGCTGCGGGCCATATCTTTTGCGATTTGTTGTCGGCACAGATTGTCGACGAGTAGCGCTTCGATGGCCCATCGAGCTTTTGGAAAATAGCGGCAAGCTTCGAGCAAGCTCAGCCAACGCACATGCAAGGCGACTATGGCATCGTCTCGGAGGGAATCGAGCACTGGTTCGCCCCAGCGAATTCCCGCAACAAGGCTTACGTGTCCTTCGCCGCGAACTTGATCTTGTATACAGTTCACCGCTTCGCGAAAACACTCTCGGGAGACGGCCGGGTTATTGAGGAAAAATTCGTCAACGCTGTCAAAAATGACTACCGTGCGGCGCCGATGCCATCGATGTTCAAGCCAGTGGTCAGGAAGCGTCGTAAGATAACGTTTGTTCGCGAGTCGATGAAATTCGCTGAGCAATGAGGTTGCAAGAGCTTCGCCGGTCTCCGGGGCCGCGACTTTCTTCATCATTTGCAAGGGAATGAACACCGGCAATGTCTCGACATCGTTGGGGGCGTTGAGAAAGGACATCGATAGCGACCGCGCATAAGTCCGCAATGCGACAGTCTTACCCGCGCCTACGTCGCCGGTGACTAAATACAAAGGCGTTTCCATATGCGCTTGACGGGTTTCCTCGTGCAGCGTGCGAAAAACCGAAGCCTGTAGAGAAGTGATAGTCCCCCTCATGCCCCGACCTCGCTCCCAAGCCGAGTATGCGGGGCGATCCAGCTCGTGGTCGCCTATCAGCGCGAAATTGCGGTCCAGCTGCATGGCGCGGTGAAGGGTCGTCTCAGCTAGGGACACTTCGAATGGCTGTTGATAGCGCCGCAAGAAACTAGCTATGAAAAGGATAACCTGATCGTCGCTTGTGCTTGCCTGCTTCACCGTAGGGTGGGAACCGCGGAATAACAGAGAAAGGTCCGCTTTATCCGTCCCCCGCTGGTGCGAAGGATCGCCACCGCTCACATCATTTTTGGGTCGATCGACAACGCTGTCTGATCGTCCTGAGATTTCCACGGAAGCGGGCCGAGGCAAGACGTCGCTATCCAGACGGGTAATGCTCGTTCGATACTCGCGTTCGAGATCGTCCAGCGCGTTCGGGCCCTTCCTCAGTCGGCGGTGCCTGAGCTCCCAGCCGATCCGGTTTAGACCATAGTCAAATCCTCGTATTGGTTTGACGAAAAAGGAGGCCAACTTTTGCGGCACCCACAAAAGGGCCAAGAGCAGAAAAAGGACCGAATAGAGCGGAAAAAGCAGTAGAGAGTAGAAGAAACTGCCCCCGCCATGAGGAACTGCGAAATTGACGATTTGCCGTGCTCGTCCAGTGATGGTGCCGCCGAATACGCTTGCGATAGGTTTTTCTTTGTTGGCGAGGTCTTCGTAGAACTGTTCGATGTCATCAATGAACGCGCGCTTGATGATGAGCCCACCCGTGCTATGGGTGATGAAGATGAGGTGCCGGTATTGCCGGTAGTTCTTCATGGCTTCAAGGAGATGCGCCGCCCCTAGCTCTATCGAAGATTTTGAGAACAGTCCGGCGGGATATTGGAAAAGAAGGACATCGAAACGGACCGGCGCTGGATCGTCGGGCGCTCGTTCGGAATCGTTCAGGGCTTTACTGTGCCAGGCGTTCACGTGAGTCTGCAGCAAATCCGGAACGCCGCCCCATGAGTCTAGGGCCGAGCCTAGTATCCCGTGGATCATGATCACGAGGGTGTCGGGCCGGCTTTCGCCTTCGGCTTTATAAAAGACGCCGTCATCGGTCTCCTGACTTTCTCCTTTCCAGACTAATGCCTTTTTGGTCTTCGCCGCCATTTGCAGGAAGGGCCGTGCGACAAGGCCAAGCACACCTGCTAGAAGCGAGCGAATATCAGGAATTAGTAAGGCCAACACGCCCACCAACGCGGTCAAAAACTTGAGGAGTTCCTGGATGGTATTAGGATCGTCCCAAGGGATGGATTGGAGTAGCTGCATACGTTTCTAGTTTCCTAAGTATTAAGCGATGATTCCATATTTGGATCACCTTTGACCGCTATCCACCTCGCCTGCACTGTTGTCCGCGGTAACGGCTTGTGTTGATGCGATAACGGCTGGGTTACAGTCCCATGCGCGCCCATCATGGACCACGGGCTTTTTGAGCGTTGCGACAGCGCGTTTTCCGAGCCAACGGGTCATACCTCGAACGGAAACCGTGCGTGCAGAGTCCGCCGCCATACCATGTTTCGAGTACACCCGCTTGTAGAACTTGCAGAACGCCCAATAGGCGAAGAGAAGTCTGAAAGAGCGCAGCCCTAGACGCCAACCGCGTTTGATCGTTGGAACTGTGGCATAGAAACGTCTCCATAGCATGTTCATCGACTTGCGCAGCTGGCGGTCCGTGAGAACGGGATGCGAGACCTCGGCCTGTTCGTTCATGGGTTGTAGCCAGTAACTTTCGCGACCGGGTTTGAAGGAGATCGCGTGTTTCCCACGCTTGACCAGCTCGTAGTCAACGGTCCCGGGAAAGCATGTGTATTGAACAAATTGAGCGAGAGCCATACCGGAGCGCTGTGCCAACTCGAGCATGCGGGGATAGGTTTCCTCATTGTCGGGCCCCAAGCCAACGATATGGGAACCGAGCA
>JAJFLS010000640.1 GCA_021772595.1 Opitutales bacterium | reverse complement strand
CCTAGACTCCGGCCTCACCGCGGACATCAAAGTCCCCGTCTCCGAACGCTACGCCCACTTCGTCTCGCCATCCCTCCTTTTTCTCAGTGCTAACTCCGACGGCGAACTCGGACTCAAAACCGTCAACGCCGACAACGAAGTCGAGTTCTACAAAACCACCATCATCACCGGCGGCAACGACGGCGTCTGGGTCGATGGCCTTCCACACGAAACGCGTTTGATCACGGTCGGTCAGGGTTTCGTGAAAACCGGCGCCAAGGTCGATCCAATCGACGAGGCCGACATTCCTTAGCATCCGCGCGAATAGGCCAATCCGAACGAGTATCCTTCAATAATAATGGACACCCTTTTCAGTCGCAAGCGGACCGTGCTGCTCTTGCTCTTCTTCATCCTGACGGCAGGGCTTTTCGCCTACATCAAGATCCCGAAGGAGTCCAATCCCGACATCTCGATTCCCGTCATCTACGTCTCCATGATCATGGACGGCATTTCGCCCGAGGATGCGGAACGCCTGCTCGTCCGCCCCATGGAACGCGAGCTCAGCAACATCGAAGGCGTCAAGGAAATGACCGCCAGCGCCATGCAAGGCTCCGCCTCCGTCAACCTGGAATTCGAGGCGGGTTTCGACTCGGACAAGGCCCTCGCCGACGTGCGCGAAAAGGTGGACATCGTCGCCCCCGAACTCCCCATCGACGCCGACGAGCCTACCGTCCACGAAATCAACTTCTCCCTCTTCCCAGTCCTGCTCGTCACCCTCTCCGGCGAAGTTCCCGAACGGACGCTCACTCGCATAGCAAAAAATTTGGGCGAAGACCTCGAAAGCATCGCCCACGTTCTCGAAGCCCGCCTCATAGGAGAACGCGAGGAGGTCGTCGAGGTCATCGTCGAGCCCAGCACGCTGCTCACCTACAACCTTTCCCAAGAGGACATCATGGGATTTCTTTCCCGCAACAACCGCATCGTCGCCGCGGGAAATATGGATACAGGCGCTGGCCGTTTCGCGGTAAAAGTTCCTGGCCTCTTCAAAACTGCTCAGGAAGTCATGGAGCTACCCGTCAAACGAGACGGCGACAAGATTCTGCGTCTCCAAGATGTGGCTACAGTCAGACGTACATTCAAGGATCGCCACAGCTACGCCCGGCTCAACTCCGAACCCGCTATCGTTCTCGAAGTCAGCAAACGCGCCGGCGAAAACGTGCTAGACACCATCGCCGCCATCAAAGCGAAAGTCGAAGAGGCCAAGCAAGAATGGCCGAGCGCCCTCAACGTGACCTACTCGCAGGATCAATCGAAGAACATCCGCGACATGCTGACCGATCTGCAAAACAACGTCATCAGCGCCGTGATACTCGTGATGATCGTCGTCATCCTCGCCCTCGGCCCTCGTAGCGCGGGCCTCGTGGGCATCGCGATTCCCGGCTCGTTCCTGGCGGGCGTGCTCTTCCTCTACGCGATTGGGCTGACGGTGAACATCGTCGTGCTGTTCTCGCTCATCATGGCCGTCGGCATGCTCGTCGATGGCGCGATCGTCGTCACCGAATTCGCCGACCGCAAGATGGCTGAAGGCGAAGACAAAGCCTCCGCCTACTCGCAGGCGTCCAAACGGATGGCCACGCCCATCATCGCTTCCACGCTCACCACGCTCGCCGCCTTCGCCCCGCTCCTTTTCTGGCCGGGCATCGTGGGCGAGTTCATGAGGTACCTGCCGATCACTCTCATGGCCACGCTCACCGCGTCGCTCGCAATGGCCCTCATTTTCGTGCCGACGCTCGGCAGCCTGTTTGGGAAACCCAATAATCTGGATACGAAAAACCTCGAAGCGCTTGACGGCCACAAAACCGTCGATCTCACCCAGCTAAGCGGTTTCACTGGAGCGTACACGCGGACATTGTCGAAACTCCTCCCGCACCCAATCTTACAGCTATCCGCGATCATCGCGCTCTTCGCCGCGATCATGATGGTGTACGGGATGTTCGGCAAAGGCGTAGAATTCTTCCCCAAAGTCGAGCCGGACTTCGCCGCCCTCCACATTCGTGCCCGAGGCAACCTGTCCGTCGAAGAAGCCAACGTTCTCGTCAAACAGGTCGAGGATCGGATCATCGACATGGACGAACTCAAGTTCATCTACGTGCAAGCGAATCCGGAACTCCGTGGACAGGACATTCCCGAAGACGCGATCGGCTCGATCCAATTCGAATTCACGCATTGGGAATCGAGGCGACGGGCCAAGCAGATCTACCAGGAAATTCGCGATCGCACCGCCGACCTCGCCGGCATCGCTTTGGAAATCCAGGAGCCTGACGAAGGCCCTCCCGTCGGCAAACCCGTCCAGATCCAAATCAGCTCCGCCTTCCCGGACGCGCTCAACGACGCGACCGAGCGTGTGCTCGAAAAGTTCAAAAACATCGACGGGCTTATCGACATTGCGGATACGCGACCTATCGAAGGATTCGAGTGGGAGATTTCTGTCGACCGCGCCCAGGCCGCCCGATTCGGGGCGGACGTTTTGCAGATCGGCAACGCCGTCCAAATGGTCACCAACGGAATCAAGATCGGCGACTATCGACCTTTGGACGCGGACGATGAGGTCGAGATTCGAGCGCGCTATCCCTACGACCAGCGCAACCTTGCCCAAATGGATCAGCTGAAAATCGTCACGCCCCTAGGACTGGCGCCCATCGTCAATTTCATCCAGCAAAACGCCGTGCCGCGTCTCCAGAAAATCGATCGGACCGAGCAGCGGCGCTACTTCTCCGTGGGGGCCGAGCTCGACGAAGGCTTTCAAGCCGTTGAAGTGGTCGAGCAACTACGCGAATGGCTTCCCAATTCGGGAGTCGACTTCACGCGCGTCAAACTCGCCTTCAAGGGCGAAGACGAGGAGCAACAAGCCGCCCAAGCTTTTCTCGGAAAAGCCTTCGTAATGGCGCTCTTCGCAATCGCCATCATTCTCGTCACCCAGTTCAACAGTTTCTATCAATCCGCGCTCATTCTTACCGCTGTATTATTCTCGACCTTCGGCGTGATCATCGGGCTGCTTATAATGGACCAGGCCTTCGGCATTGTCATGAACGGGATCGGCGTCATCGCGCTGGCGGGAATCGTGGTCAACAACAACATCGTCCTCATCGACACATACAATCACCACAAGCAGCACATGACTCCGCACGAAGCGGCCCTGCTCACCGCCGCCCAGCGCTTGCGACCTGTTCTGCTGACGACGATCACCACGATCCTTGGCTTGATCCCTATGGTTTTCGCGATCAATTTGGATTTCTTCACGCCGCACATCTCCATCGGAGCGCCGTCGACTCAATGGTGGACCCAGCTCGCGACGTCCGTCGCCTTCGGCCTCGCTTTCGCGACCATTCTCACGCTTGTACTCACGCCGTCACTACTCGCCTTCGAAGGCAAATTCCGCAAACCAAAGCACAATGTCCCAACCAGCTAAAATCGGCGTCGTCAACGTATCGGATCGCGCGTCCCAGGGAGTCTACGAAGACATTCCAGGAAAAGCCTGCGTAGAACTTTTAGAGGAGTGGCTCGTCACTCCCTTCGAAACAGAATACGCGGTCGTCCCCGACGAGCAGGACCAGATCGAATCGACGCTCAAGAAGTTCGCCGACGAAAAAGGCTGCAGTCTAATCGTGACGACCGGAGGCACCGGACCCGCCAAGCGCGACATCACGCCGGAAGCCACCGAAGCGGTTTGCGAGAAAATGCTGCCTGGATTCGGCGAGCTGATGCGGACCGCCTCACTCCAATACGTCCCGACTGCGATCCTATCGCGCCAGACCGCAGGCGTTCGCGGCAGCTGCCTCATCCTCAACCTTCCCGGCAAACCCAAAGCGATCCGCGAAAATCTGGAATCGGTCTTCCCCGCGATTCCCTACTGCATCGATTTGATCGAGGGAGCCTTTTTCGAAACCGACCCATCGGTCATGAAAGCGTTTCGCCCGAAAGCGCGCTAATCGGAGATTTCGATTTCCCGTAGCTCTGAGCTACTGATTCGCACAATAGATGGGCGTCTCTAATTCGCATACATTAGCGTGGATTAGCGGTTCAGAATTGAAGCCGTAGCTCGGGCTGAAGCTCCAAGCTACTGAACACAAACTGCCATACCGTTAAACGGTATTTACTTCCGGGACCGTTCCCAATCAGCGAAATTTTCCTCGAGCCGTTCAAGCAAAGTTCTCACCTCGTCCGATTCACTGGAGGCCGCCACCTGCAAATATTTGCTATCGAAGTATAGCCGCTCAATGCCAATAGCCATCGCTGTGTTGGAAATATAGTGCGCTTTCTCTTTTACGAACTCGAAGTCGCCGCTTCCAATCGCAGCCTCCATTTGCTCGCATAGCGTAAAAACCTCCTTCAAGGCCGTCTCAATCACATCCTCTGAAAATGCGGCCATCCCGCTTCCAGCAAACGCGGTTGTAAATTTCTCTTCGATCTTGTTTGAGTCTTCAACTTCCATGGTAAATTTTTTGCTAAAAACGTCACCCTCGCCGATGTTTGCGAGTTTGTCCAGCCAAGGAATTGCCTTTATTCTCTTTTCAAGATCGTCGGTGAAAAACGGCTTCCCCAAGAAATCGTTGATCCCGGAATTCATCGCTCGCTCGATCTCCGCCTCCGCCAAAGTCGCCGAAATGCCGATGATCCAAGGCTGATCGTCGAGCCCGGATTTCTCGCGAATAATCGCCGCCGCCGAGGGCCCATCCATCCCAGGCATTCTGAGATCGGTCACAACCAGATCGTAAGCGGACCCCATTTCGGAGGCCGGAATCCCGTCGTCTACCTGGTCCGGCGTGTAGCCCAACGCCTCCAAATACTGGACGATCAAGCGCCTCACCATGGGATTGTCGTCGGCCACAAGCACTTTGAGTGGATAACGTTCTCCCAGGATGACCGAATCCTCGTCGCTCGCCTCATCCGGACTTGCGCCTCCCGATTCTTCCTCCGTCTCCTCCAAAACCGTGAAGTCGAACGACGCCGTAAACGTCGAGCCCCTGCCGAATTCGCTCTCCACCGAGATCGATCCGCCCATCAGTTCGACGATCCGCTTGACGATCGCCAAGCCCAGTCCCGCTCCTTCTCGCGGAGATGTCCCGGCATGCTCCAGTTGGATGAATGGCTCGAAAAGCCGCCCCAGGTCGCTCTTCTCGATTCCGACTCCGGTATCCGAAATAATGAAATCCAAGGCTCCGGACGTTCCCTCGCCCACTCGATTTCCAATCGAAAGCCGGACAGTGCCGCGATCGGTGTACTTGACCGAATTGCCATACAAGTTGAGCAAAACCTGACGCAGCCGAACGCCATCCGCCTGCACGATCGCCGGCAATCCCTCTCCCACGTCCAGCTCCGCCGTCAGCCCCTTCTTCTCCGCCATCGGGCGAATCGTGCAATAGGTTTCGTCGATCAGATTCCTCAAAGCCACCCGTCCTTCCTTCAGTCCGGAGCTCGCCTTGCGCAGATTGCTGAAGTCCAGAATGTCCTGCACGATGCGCAGCAGGATTTTGCCCTCCGATTGAATCGTATCCAGACAAGAGAGCTGCTTCTGGTCCAGCGACGTAGCCCGCAGTAAATTGCTGTACCCGAGGACACTCTGCAACGGCGTCCGAATCTCATGGCTTATCACCGCGAGAAATTCGCTTTTCGCCCGATCCGCCGCTTCCGCCCGCTCCTTCGCCAACGCAAGATCCGTCTCCGACTCGTTCTCGATCTGGTAATAGAAAAAGAAAATCGCCAGAGCCAAGACCAGTCCCGCGATGACAATCGTCTGAAGCCGAGCCAGCGAAATATTCTTCATCCAGCTCGTCGCTCCAAGATCCATCCCCACCCAGCCGAGCGTTTCCCCGCTTCCTTTGTCCAGGATCGGGGAACTCACATTCAGAGCCAAATTCGGCCCGACCTTTATCGGCCCGAGAACGAACGGCTTGTTTCGATCCCGCTCCCGAGGCTCGATCAAGGAAGCGGAATGCGCCCCGACGACCGTGCCCTCGGTTTCCTCCGACTCGTCGAGCAGGACTTCGATTCCATCCGTGGAGCGATTCCACAAATAGACCCGCGACACGTCCGTTCCAATCCCCCGAATCGATTTTAGACTCGCCGCGAGCGCTTCACGGTAGCCCGCCTTCGCAGTCCCATCCGAATTCCACGCCATTTGAAAGACGACTTCGTCAATAGCCAGAACCGCCGTTTGCGATCGAGAGAGAAACCCGGTTTCCATCCGTTCGCTTTCGCGACGTCCGTTCCACGTCGTCACCAAGTAGCTCGCCAAAACGACCGCTCCCAAAGCGCTCGGCAAAACGCGATAGCCCCAGAACCGCAAACGTGATTGGGTACGCCGCCCCACATCGTCAATTCTCGCTTGCAAACGGTAGTACCAGAATCCGCCGAGAACCACCCAAGCCGCAAGGATCCGAAGAAATAGCAGCGCGAATCCGTAAAACGGAAACTCGTTGAACGTGACCAAGGTCTCATTCCGAATGAACGCCATATGTCCCGGATGAAGCAGCCAAGCGGGGATCAGGATCAAAATGCCGCACAGAATCACATAGAGTTCGGAACGCTTCGTCTTGCGAGCTATCTGCCCGAGAGTGAAAGCGAACCACAGGCACGCCACCGCCGAAACGAGAAACGCGACGAACACTGAGTAAAGCATCGAGCTGACCTCAATCGCGAACCCGAGCAGCGCGCAGGCGATCGCCGCAAACGGCGGGACGCTTTTCTCCTTGTATCGCTCTAGACGCCTGAGCGAAAGCTCGATCAGGCAACCCAGCCCCAGCATCTCCAGCGGAGTCTCGATACTGAACGTCCGGAAAAACGGATCCGAAAACGAAAGCGTCCGGATGAAATCGGCCATCGCCTCCGCAAACGCGAAATAGCCGAACCAAACCCACTGCGTCTCGCCGCTCTGCCTATCGCACAACGGCTTAGTCCAAGCCAGCAGGCCCAAAAGCATCCAGCCGAAAAACGACAGAAAAACCAGATAGTCCTGCTCGAAGAGTCCTTCTGGAAAAAGCAGTGCTGATGAGTCGATGCTAGAGGCCATGCGAAAAGCGGAAGCCTATCGAAAGCCCGCGCGCGGCACGTCACAAGGTCAAAACGCGTCTAAGAGCGCGTTTTAAGTCGTTAAGATACAATAGGGAACGCGCGCGTCCAATTGAGCGTCTCACCCAATTATTCGATACACCCCAAGAGCAACCCAATCAGTCGCCCTCTCAAATTTTCGCCTTTGACTATCAACCCCGCATCTATGCGATAAACAACACTGCCGCAAATCGCACACTCCATCAAAACTCCTTCGTGAACATTCGTGCCATCCTTCGGCCCATTCAATTTCCCAATTTCCATTTCATGAAAACACTCCTCTTTCTCATCGCGCTCCTATCGTGGGCAAACTCCGCCCACGCCACCAAGATCCTGTATTCAGAGCGCCGGGACGCCGACTCGTTCAAACGGATATCCGAACACCTGACCGGCAAAGAGAACCCAGGCCGATACGCCATCACCCGCACCGACCCATCCGAACGCAACGGATACTACGTCGCGATCAAACTCGATGCCTCGGACAGCCCGCAACAGATCGCCTCCATCCGCATTCAACTCGTGCGTCCCAGATCTCTGGAAGTCGAAACCCAATCCATGCCCATCGATCCCATCGACAAAAGCCGAGTCCTCATCGGCCTGACGGACGGCAATTGGGGCCAAACCGACGAAATCCCAACCGCCTGGAAAATCGAATTCTTCGACGCCCAAGGCGCCACCGTCACCCAATCCCAAAGCTTCCTCTGGAAAACCTCGCCGTAGGAGCCTGCAAGCAGGCTCCTACACTCCAACCACTTCTTCCTTCTTCATTCCTACTTCTTAATTTACCCCATGTGGACCCAATGGGAACCCCTTCGCCCCCAAACTCCGTTCACAGCATTCGCGCTACGCGAAACCCTCGACGGCGGCCAAGCCTTTCGGTGGGCCTATCTTGAATCCGAAAACTGCTGGCAAGGCACCTGGTCCAACCACCTCGCCCAGCTAAGACTCGCCCCAGATCAAACGCTCCAATACCGAGCCCCTTCCCCGAACCAATCCACCGACGCGCAAGCCCTCCAAGACTACCTCCTTCTCGACTTCGACTGGGCCGCCAGGACCGACCAGCTCCCCTGGCGCAGCGATTCTCACTTGAAGATCGCCATCGACGCCTTCCCTGGACTTCGGCTCCTAAACCAGCCCTTCGCCGAAGCCCTCCTCTGCTTCATGTGCTCCGCCACCAAGCAGATCCCGCAAATCAAGATCATGTGCGACAACCTCGCCAACTCCCTCGGCGACGAGCTCCTCCCCGGCGGACCCCACGCCCTTCCAAGCTGGAATCAAATCGCCCAAGCCAGCGAAGACGCCCTCCGAAAACTCGGCCTAGGCTTCCGAGCCAAGAACATCAAGAAAACCGCCGACCTCATCGCCCAAAAGCCCGGAACGCTCGACGCGATCGAGTCGCTCCCCTACGACGACGCCCAAGCCCACCTCCTCGAATTCCCCGGCGTCGGCTCCAAGATCGCCGACTGCGCCCTCCTATTCGGAGCCCGAAAATACGAAGCCTTCCCCGTCGATACCTGGATCCTCAAAGTCCTCGAAAAACGCTACGGCCTGCACGGCTGGTCCAAACCCCAACTCGAACAATTCGGCCGCGTCCACCTAGGCCCCCACGCCGGCTTCGCCCAGCAATTCCTCTTCGCCCACGAACGCGCGCTGCGGTAGACGTTTTTCGCCCACGGATCACGCGGATTATCACGGATACGAATCAAGATTTCCTATCGCTAAAAGGTAGGGCAACGATGTCCCGGCGTGCCGCGAAAGCGAGGTACTCAAAGGTAGGGAGGATCGGCTCGATCCTCCGACAACACGACCAACCCTATCTCTCTAGATCCGTGCCCATCCGTGCAATCCGTGGGCAGTCTTCTTCTCTCCCCCTCAATGCCCGCCGAGCGTCGCGATGAAATATCCTGCGACGACCGCCGTGCCGATCACGCCGGCCACATTCGGTCCCATCGCGTGCATCAAAAGGTAATTCCCGGGGTCCGCCTTCTGGCCTTCGACTTGCGACACGCGAGCGGCCATCGGCACCGCCGATACGCCCGCAGACCCAATCAGCGGATTGATCTTATCCTTGGAAAAAACATTCATCAGCTTCGCCATCAGCACACCCATCGCAGTGGCCACGCCAAACGCGACGATGCCGAGCCCGAGGATCTTGAGCGTTTCGACCTGAAGAAATTTCTGCCCGGTCATCGTAATGCCGACGCTCGCTCCGAGAAAGATCGTCACCACATTGATCACCTCGTTCTGGGCCGCTTTGGAAAGCCGCTCCGTCACGCCGCACACATTGAGGAAATTGCCGAACATCAGCATGCCGATCAATGGAGTCGCAGGCGGAACCAGGAGCACACACAACACTGTAACCACCAAAGCGAAAACCAGCTTCTCGTTCCGCGAAACCGGACGCAGCGATTTCATGCGAATCTTTCGCTCCTTCTCCGTCGTCAGCGCCTTCATGATAGGAGGCTGCAACAAAGGAACGAGCGCCATGTACGAATAGGCCGCGACTGCGATCGGCGCCAACAATTCCGGAGCCAATTGATTCGCCAGAAAGATCGACGTCGGCCCGTCAGCCCCGCCAATGATCCCAATCGCCGCCGCCTGGAACGACGAAAACCCGAGCCCGACCGCGCCGAGAAAGGTAGCGAATACGCCGAACTGCGCCGCAGCTCCCAAAAGCAGCATCCGCGGATTCGCGATCAGTGGACCGAAGTCCGTCAACGCCCCCACACCCATGAAAATTAGCGGAGGAAAAATCTCCAAATGGATCCCCTGCGAAAGATAATAGAACAACCCGCCCACTTCGCGCTCGGCAGTCACGACGAGCGATTTGCCAAAGAAAACCCGCTGTCCCTCCGTCACGCCGACTTCAGCGACGCTACCACTGTGACGCGACATCACTGCATGGATTTCGCCCGACGCGTCTTGAATTTCGAGCAGCGCCTGTTGCTCGATAATCTCCTGCCCTTCGGCTATCCAAACTTTGGTGACGACTCCATCCAGCTCGCTATGCAGCGCTACCGGTGGCGTTTCGATCACGCCCTCGGTTGGCAAGTTGGCGATCAGCGCTCCGAAAGCGATCGGCACGAGCAATAGCGGTTCGAATTTTTTGAATACCGCCAAATAAAATAGGCCCAGCACGACGCACCACATGACAAGCATTTGCCACGTTATCGATCCGAATCCTGTTAGCTCGAAAAGTCCTGAGAGAAACTCCATAATTCAGTCCTCGCCTCTAGCCGATCGTCAGGAGGACTTGACCCTCCTCCACCATGTCGCCAGCAGCCACGTTGATTGATGAAACCGTTCCAGAAGCGGGCGCGCTAACGAGAGTGTTCATCTTCATCGCCTCCAATATCAGCAGCGTGTCCCCCTCGCTCACCGAATCGCCGACGGCCGTCTGTACCTCGACCACCTTCCCCGCAAGCGGGCTCTCGACCGATGCGCCTCCCGCGGAAGCGCTTGATGGGGCCGGTGCGGCGGGCGTTTCACTGCCCGCGTCCGATGATTCCAAAGGCTCAATCTCTACCTCGTAAGAGCGGCCATCCACTGTGACATTTAGCTTCTTCATTTAAATTTCGTTCTACTTTTTCCCGTCCAAAGGCTTCACCGCTTTGATGCGATAGCGGCCACCCATCGCCTGGTCCACCGCCGCTCCGATCACCGCGATCACCTTCTGATCGACACCTTCATTCGAAGGCGCGGGCGTACGCTTCGCCGGAGTTTCCTCCACTCCCGCCGTCGCCAGCCCCGGAAAAGCCCGGAAGAGCGACCCGATCAAGGCACACACCACCGCCAGCGAAAACAACGTGAGCATTACGATGCCAAAACCCGCGAGTAAATAGCCGACCGAATCACCAAAATCAGGCTTGGCCGACAAGACCGCAAACAAAGGGGAGGAATAGCTTTCCATCTAGCGAATAAGAAAAAGGAGGTTCAAAAAGTGGCTCCGGACAGCCAAACCGAGCCGAGCCAAAACCCGGATTTGCGTATATACGCAAATCCCGTTGCCCGATGCCACCACAAATTTCGAAAAACCAACCCCGCCCAAAAATCCCATCAGCTCTCAATCACCCCTTCTCCTCCTCACCCCATCTCGCCATCACCCCATTCACCAATAACCTTGTCGCCTCCCCCATCTCCCCTAGCATGGCCACACAACAACACCAATTTGAATCCCAACGATCCGTCAGACAATTTCCTCGTTCAGGAGCTCGGCAACTCGACGCAGAAGCAGCATACCGGCACACCGCGCAAGCCGGCCTACCCGATCAGCGAAGACCTGCGCGGCTATCTGAAAAACTTCAGCCGCGAGCAACACCTGCCCGTCACCTACCAGCAGCTAGAGCAATTCCAAGCAGCCGCTCCCCTCTACGACGAAGACGGCGAGGACACGCTCTGGGAGACTGTGATTTACGATCACGTCATGATCTCCAAGATCAGCGAAGGCCTTAAGAACATCTACGCCATCATCAAAGCGGGCGGCGACCAATCCGTCATCCGCCACCTCTACGTCGACCGGATCGACTACTGCGTTTTCGGAAATTCCAAGCCCTTCCGTATCCGGATCGTGAATTCGAGAAACGACAACCAAGACTACTTCTACGTCAAGAAAGCGGACGCCTCCCGAGTCTACGGCCTCGAACTCGAGCACCTGCTCTCCCCTAACCGGATGCACTTCCTCACCGACGGCGACTCGCTCATCGAAGAGCATATCGTCGGACTGCCCGGAGACATGTTCATCGAAGAGTGGATGGACGAGAAGCACCTCAAAGCGATCCGGATCGCGAAGGAGCTCATCAAATTCAACGAGCGCTGCTTCGTCCGCCTCCTCGGAGACATGCGGCCCTACAACTTCATCGTCGACATCACGCCCGATTTCGAAGGCACCCAGATCCGCATCCGCGCCATGGATTTCGACCAGCAGTCCTACGACGGACGCAAGAACTTCTACCTCCCCCAGTTCTTCAAAGAGAACAACCCCCTCGTCGAATTCTGCGTCAGCCACATCGACGCCAACACCGCCTTCCAGTATCAAAGCGAAGAGCACCACTCCATCGCCCGCCGCATGAAATCAGGCGTGCTGCGGATCAAAGCGCTCCTCGACGCCATGGCCAATGACTCGCTCGCCCCCGAGGAAAACGTCGCCCTCCTCAAGCAAGAACTCTCAGTCCACTACAAGGACGACGCCTTTCTGAATTGCGATTCCATGGGCTCCCTAGTGTACCATAGCCTGAAACGCATCTACGAAGCGAAGAACACTTAGGCCCGCGCCACCGATGACCATCGACGCGCACATCCACTTGTATCCCCCAAACGTCTACAAAGACCCAACCGCCTGGGCCACACCAAGAGGAGAACAATACTGGCTCAACTGCGTTGCCCCCGCGAAAGGCCCTACCCTCCAAGGATGGGCCACCGTCGACCAACTGCTGACCGACATGGACGACGCCGATATCGAAAAAGCCGTCATCCTCGGCTGGTATTGGGAATCTCCTGACACCTGCGAAGAAAACATCCGCTGGCAAATCGATTGGATTCGCGCCCACCCCGACCGCCTCATCGCCTTCGCCCCCTTCAACGCCAATGGCGGAAGCGCCTCCCTCGATTCCCTCGCCCGAACCTTCGATGCCGGAATCAGCGGAATCGGCGAGCTCAACCCGCCCGCCCAAGGCTACTCCTACGAAGACGAAACCCTCGACAAAGTACTCTCCCTCGCCGCCGCCCACAACAAGCCCGTCAACATCCACGTCACCGACCCCACTTCGCGAGACCATCCCGGCAAGATCGAGACGCCCTTCGATTCGCTCCTCGCCCTCACCCAACGACATCCCGACACGATCTTCATCTTCGCCCACCTCGCCGGCATGATGAACCTCCCAAAACTAAAGGAACTCCAAAACGTCTACCTCGACACCGCCGCCGCGCCCTTGCTCTACAAAGACGACATCTATCAAGAGGCCATCAACCAATTCAGCGCCGACCGAATCCTCTTTGGCACCGACTACCCGCTCCGAACATTTCCCAAAACCCAAAAAACGCCCGACTTCAAAACCCACCTCAACGCCCTCCGCACCGCCGGCCTCTCAACCACAAATCTCGAAAAGATCCTCCACAAAAACACAAACGTCCTCATCCAAAAAAGGTAGCAGCCGATCTCCGAGCGACCAACCGCAGGCAGCTCTCCCCCTCTCCAAAATGACCACCGAAGAACGCCTCCAAAAACACCTTTCCAAAGATCCCCAAATTCCCGATACGGCCTACGTCGCTAACCAAGCCCTCGTCATCGGCGACGTCACCATCGGCGAACACTCGAGCATCTGGCCCGGCTGCATCGTTCGCGGAGACATTAATTCGATCTCCATCGGCGACCGAACCAACGTCCAAGACGGCACTATCATCCATCTCGCCGATGACTACGGCGTCGAAATCGGAGCCGACGTCACCATCGGTCACGGAGCCATCATCCACGCCTGTAAAATCGAATGCGAATGCCTCATCGGAATGCGAGCGACCCTAATGGATGGCGTCGTCATCGGAAGAAACAGCATCGTCGGCGCCGGCTCGCTCGTCACCGGAGGCACCCAAATCCCGCCCGGCTCGCTCGTCATGGGTGCCCCCGCCAAAATCGTCCGCGAACTCACCCAAGGGGAACACGCCTCCATCAAAACCTGGGGCACCAAATACATAAAAGTCGCCGCCGCCCACAAAGCGAAATTCCAAGGCTGATCTCGGAGTCCGATCTAAAGGCAATGATATCGATTCACGCGAAGCCGCTAAGACGCGAAGGAAGAAAATAAAATTCTTTTTCTACTCCGCATCACCAGATCTTCAAAAACTTCGCGTCTTAGCGGCTTCGCGTGAGCCCTTCTTTTCATACTGGCGCAGCCATCATGTTATCACGCCCTTGCGGAACGTATCCTGTTAATAATACAAATCCCGCTCAAAAAACAGCCCTTCTTCCTCTATAGAACTTCGCGAACACAGCGATCACTACCAACGCCGCCCAGCAACACGCGACGAACCAGTCACCGTACTCGGTATAGAATGTTTCGCGGCCTTTCCATCGTTTGTCACGATCGACCTCCCAAGTCGTTCCGCCCGAAAACCAGATCTTTCCTTCCTCGTCTAGGAGTTCGTCGCGGACGTTTCCGTATTCGTCGATCCAGCCGGACCAGCCGTCATTGCCTACGCGATACACGACGCGACGATTCTCCACCGCGCGCAACACCGAGTGCGCCATATGTTGAAACGAGGCCGAACTCTTTCCGTACCAAGCGCTGTTGGTCCCAACGAACAAAACCGCGGCCCCGTCCAAAACCGATTTGCGAGCCAGATTTGGAAATACATCCTCATAGCATATAAGCGACCCGATATTGATCGTTCGGTTCGGCATGGAAAGCGGAAGAATCGTAGACTTCTCGCCCGGATAAAGATCTCCATCGATCGGAACGATCTTCTCAATCCACGGCCACAAATTTCGAAATGGAATATACTCTCCGAATGGCACCATGTGTCGCTTGGAATAGTATTCGGGGAACATGCCCCATTTGGGTCGAATCAAATAGACGCTATTCCGCCAAACTTCCTCCGACTCGGCCGCCAGCGCTCCCGCGAAAATGGGTGCGTCGATCTCGGTCGCCAAACGCTCCACCCAAGCCTGCATTGCCAGGTCTCCCTTGATTGGATACGGAAGGACCGCCTCCGGCCAGAAAACGACATCCGGTTCCATCGGGCCAAGTCGCAAGGTGTTGTTTTCGACCTGATCGAGTATGTCCTTTATATACGCCTGATCCCACTTCTCCTCTTGCGGAATCGCAGGCTGCATCGCTGCCGCCCGAAACAAGGGCTCGCGTTCTTGCCCGGAAATATGCCGCGTCTGGAGAAACGTCAGGCTGACGAATACCAGCAGAGCCAAATAGAATTCAGGACAAAACGTCTTAGTCCGCGTCCGCGCGTAATCGACAATGCGAACCGAGTACGCCGCCAACCCCGCGTTCAGCAAAACGAGCCCGAACGAAATCCCCCATGCCCCGAGGAAGGTCGCGCTTTGGAGCATGATCGGACGACTCCATTGGCTCGCCGACAGCGGAAGCCACGGGAATCCCGTGAAGATCCAGCCGCGAACATGCTCGAGAATCACCCAAAGCGCGGCCGTTCCGATCGCGAACGGAAGGCCCATCCAGACGCCGCGCCCCATTAGTCTTCGACTCAGCCAAGCAGTGCCGAGTGCCCACAACATGAAATGGGCAGCGACGACACCAGAAAGCAAAACAAGTCCCAGCCACGTCACATGCCGCAGCCAGAAAATCAAAACGAACCAAGCTACCCATCCCGCGGCGAGCCCCGTCCAGGCAACGCTCTTGAAAGACGGCTCCATCCGCAGCCAAAGCAAAAACGGGATGAGCAAAACAAAGCCTGCCTCCGGAAAATCGAACGGAGGAAACGCCGCGACATAGAAGCCCGCCGTCAGCGCAAACGCGAGCGCCTGGGCAAGCGTCATACGGTTCTTCACGAACCAATCCGATATATCGCTAATCAACATTCGCCGCCTAAGCAGCCTCAAATCCGCCCAGGTAGCAATCCCTTTTCGAGCCCGACATCATCGCCTTTGTCTTCGTCTTCGTCTTTGTCCTCATCGAAGAATTTGTGATTAAGACGAAGACAAACACGAAGACGATGAGATAGCGATCAACGATCGCGGCTACAGTCTTCTCCCCCTTCTCCTTGACCCGACCGCAACTCCGCACACATTCGAACTCATGGCGACCTATGTATACGAAACGATTCCTTCTTCCGACTCCGAGGAGCCCGTTCGATTTGAGTTCAAGCAAAGCGTGAACGACGATCCGCTCACCAAGCACCCAGACACCGGCGCTCCCGTTAAACGCGTCATCACTGGCGGATACAGATTCAACGTAAGCGGCAGCGAGAAGTCGTCCTCTGCTCCCTCTGCGGGTTCGAGCTGCTGCAACACCGGAGGCTGCGGCTGCTCCCACAATTAGCGACGCCTTGAAAATCTGTCTGATCGAGCCCTTCTTCACGGGCTCGCACGAACGTTGGGCCAACGAACTCGTCCACCGCTCTCGCCACGAAATCGACATTCTCTCCCTGCCCGGCCGCCACTGGAAATGGCGAATGCACGGCGCCGCCATTACGCTCGCCAAGCGATTCTCGGAGCAAGGAAAACGATACGACGCGATTCTCGTCAGCGACATGCTGGACTTAACCACATTTCTCGCACTTCTCCGTCGCCAGATCGCCGATACTCCCGTAGCGATTTACTTTCACGAAAATCAGCTCCTCTATCCCTGGTCGCCCAGAGAAGCAGATACGAAAAAAGGACGCGATCTTCACTACGCGTTCATCAACTACTCCAGCGCCGTGGCAGCGGATCGACTGTATTTCAACTCCGACTACCATCGAAACGCCTTTATCGACGCGCTCCCGGAATTCCTCGATCGGTATCCGGATTTCGAAAACCAAGACACGCTTCCCGAGATCTCCGAAAAAAGCGAAACGCTCTGGCTCGGAATGGATCTCAAATCCTTCGACGCCCATCGCCGCGAAAATCGAGGCGCCGCGAGCGAGCGTCCTCTCATACTCTGGAACCATCGCTGGGAGTACGACAAGAACCCGATCGGCTTTTTCCGGATCCTATATCGGTTACTGGAGTGGGTAATCGATTTCGATGTCGCTCTGCTAGGAGAAGGGTTTGAAGAGGAGCCACCGTATTTCAAAGAGGCCAAAGAACGGCTCGGCAATCGAATCGTCCAGTACGGGCTCGCCGAAGACTTCGCCGCGTACGCCGCTCACGTCTGGCAAGCGAATATCGCGCTCGTCACTTCGAACCAGGATTTCTTCGGCGGAAGCGTAGTCGAGGCGATCCATTGCGGTTGCCATCCGATCCTGCCGCAGCGACTCGCGTATCCAGATCATTTGGACCCAGCAGAATGGGGAGAGGTGTTCTACAACACAGAAGCCGAAGCGATCGAGAAGCTCGCTGCGTTGATCGAGAGCGAGAAGTGGAAATCGCCTTTCGAAACCAAAGGAGCCATGGATCGCTACGACTGGTCCCAGCAAATCGATACCTACGATTCAAAACTGGAGGAATTGGTTTCATCCAAGAAAGGCACAAAATAGACGGAAGGACCAACAAGCGACCTGTCTCGGCGTAATGAAATGAAGACGGAAGCGTTGACGAAATCGATCTGCTTGAGCTTTTTTGTCATCGCTCTCTTCGTTCGCTAGTTCCTTCCTGCGTCAGGAAATAG
>JAJFLS010000639.1 GCA_021772595.1 Opitutales bacterium | reverse complement strand
ATTTGCCCACGCCGCCCTTGCCGCTGGCAACCGCGATCACGTGCTTGACTCCAGGCAACCCGGCGGGCTCGCCTGTCGGGGTGGAAGCCTCAGGCTTCTTGGTTGGCGAAATCGAGACGTTGATCTCGACATCGTCAACGCCCGGCAAGTCCTTGAGGGCGGCTTCCACGCCGTCGCGTATTTCAGCGGCTACACTGTGGTCACTGGTTGTCACGGAAATTCCGACAACAGCTTTCCCGTTTTCGAATTCAACAGATCGTACCAATCCGAAGGATACGATATCCCGGCTGAATCCAGGATATTTTACTGTCGCTAGGGCGTTTTTGATCGCTTCTTGGCTCACGGTTTTCTTGGTTTTGCGCGTTGTTCAAATTTCTTCTTAAGACGCTTGCGCGCTACGGCGCAGGAACGTTAAAAGAAAAGCTCATAAGAAACCTGAAACATTCGAGCATCTGTCAAGTCCTCGCTCATAGCGAATGAAATATCTTTTCAAATCACTCCTTACCTTTTCAACCACCGCTGCGCTGATCTCGGCCCTGGCGGTCTCCAGTTTTGGACAGTCTAGGGTGCCAGGGGAACTAACAGGAACCGTTGGCGTTTTTAAGGAAGTCATCCCTGTTGTCGTCCGTTCACAGGACGCGAACGCATTGAACATCCTTAAGACCGCCTTTAGCGTCCACGGGAAATATCGTGTGGCGACTTCGATGCAAGAGGCGTCGTTCGCGATCCAGATCGACCCGATCGGCTCGTCCCACTCGACGCTGAGAATCTTTTCCGGCATCCCGGAGCAGCAGCAATTCAGCACGAACGTCCAGGGGACTTCATCGAGAAACTCGATTCTCAAAGCGATGGATCTGGCGATCCGCAAAACGAGCGGAATGACCGGCTTCTTTGCGGGCAAGATCGCTTATGTCGGAACAAACGGAAATGCGATGGAGATTTACGCCCGGGATTTTCTGTTTGGGGAAGGGAAAAAGTACACCAACGATCATGTGGAGGCGATTCGCCCACGATGGTCTCCGGATGGAAACTACATCGTCTATACGAGCTACTTGTCAGGCTTTCCGAATATCCATCGCATTGACCTACGTCAGCAGAGCTGGAAAGTTATGGCGAAATTCAAAGGGACGAATCGCAGCGCTCGGTACAGTCCGGATGGGTCTCGTCTAGCGATGGTGCTGACCGGTCCTGGCGGCGCGGATATCTATGTCGGCACCGATTTGGCGAAAGGCTTGGACCGAGTCGTCAATTCCAAAAACGACGAATCCGAGCCTTGCAGGTCGCCTGATGGGCGCGATCTCGTTTTCGCTTCCGGCAGAAATGGTAATGTCGGGCTTTACCGCGGCTCAGCGTTCGGCGGCCAGTACAGCCATATCCCCACGCAGATTAGCGGCTATTGCGCGGAGCCGGACTGGAACCCAGTCGACGCGGACCAGATCGCGTTTACCGTTAGAGTAGGTAGCGGATTTCAAATCGCTTCTTATCGGTTCAGCCAGCGGAAAAGCGAATTTCTCACCAACGAACGCGGAGACGCGCTTCAGCCATGCTGGCTGAACGACGGACGACATTTGCTGTACACCTGGCGAACTGGTAGCACGCAGCGTATCGTACTATTCGATACCGTGACGAAGAAGCGATCCGTGCTTTCGCCCGCGAGCTTGGGCAATGTTTCGCAAGCGAGTTTTCTGCCGCCGAGGGGTTAGCCGATTGCGTTTCCTTGACGCCCGTGAATTCTCGAAGAGGATTCCCGAATGGCCGAAGGCAATGTCAGATCTGCGACTTTGGACGACGCTCCGGATGTTGCGCGAATCTATAATTATTACATCGAGATTTCCATCGCGACGTTCGAGGAGTCGGCTTTGAGCATTGAGGAAGTCGAGCGCCGCATTCGCGAGACGACTCGGAGTCATCATTGGCTGGTATTCGAGCTAGAGGGAGTGACACGAGGCTATGCCTATGCGGGCGAGTATCATCCGCGGGACGCCTATCGGCATAGTGTCGAGATTTCTGTTTACATTGAAAATGGTTTCACCGGGAGGCGAATAGGCCAGCGGCTTTACGAAGAGCTTTTTCGGATCCTGGAAGCTGGCGATACGCACGCGGTTATTGGAGGCATTTCTCTGCCGAACGATGGCAGCGTCGCTTTGCATGAACGATTCGGGATGGAAAAGGTGGCTCATTTCAAGGAAGTCGGCCGCAAATTTGGCGAATGGATCGACGTCGGTTATTGGGAGCGGATTCTGTAACTTAACGTTGCCACTTGCCCACGAAGTTCACGAACGTTTTTCTCTTTGTGATCTCTGTGCTACTATTCGTCAGAACCTTGTATTTAAAGCGAGCTTCTCGAAATCGATCTTCTTGGAGTTTTTGTCATCGCTCTCTTCCTTCGTCGCCCTTCGGGCTATGAAGGACATGGTCGTTCGCTAGTTCCTTCCTTCGTCAGGAAATAGGTTTCCGCTTCCGTCTACGCGTTGCTACGCCGAGACAAGCCGCGGAAAAAAGGTTCGAATCCTACTCCCAGTTTTATCCGTGTGATCCGTGGGCAATACTTGGTTGCCTTTCGACATGAGGCTCTCGAACGGGCGACTTCGCTGCTCTAGGCCCTTCGTGGGGGAATTAGCGACGATGGACGGTATCGCGTTGTAGGAGCGGGTTTATCCCGCGATTATTATCACACCGTAATTCTTCGATCCTGGATATCGCGGGGTAAACCCGCTCCTACACTGATTGATCGCACACACCTTCTTGCAACACTCCAAACCTCCATTTCAATTGCAACTCGGGGGCCCGGGGGTTTGCTTCAATTGGTATGACTGATCTGACGAGTGTGCCGAAAACTGATCCGACGGATATTTATCGGCATCGCGATGCCTTGTATGGAAGCGATATGCTGATCACTGCATTGAAGGGGCTCGATTTTTTTTCCTGGATGGCGAGAGGTCCGCAGACAATCGAATCGATTTGCGAACACTATGGATTTCAAGCTCGGCCAGTCGATGTGATGACGACGTACTTTGTAGCGAGTGGATGGTTACAAAGAGAGGGAGATGGATTGTCGCTGACTGAAACCGCCCGCGAGCATTTTGTAGAAGGGTCGCCTTGGTTTATCGGACCTTACTTTCCACCGTGTAAAGATCGGCCGATCGCGAGCGACTTGCTTGAGCTTCTGAAGACAGGAGAGCCTGCGAGCTTCGCAAGTCGGGACGATCATGACGATTGGCACAAGGCGATGGAGACCGAGGCGTTCGCGAAGGAGTTTACGGCGATGATGGATTGCCGCGGGGTTTTGCTCGCTCAGGCATTGGCGAAGAATCTGGACTTGTCTGGCTGCAAGCGATTGCTCGATATCGCTGGTGGATCGGGAGTGTACGCGTGTTCGCTCGCGGCTCATTTCCCGAGCTTGAAAGCGACCGTGCTAGAGAAGGAACCGGTGGATAGGATAGCGGCGGGAGCGATTGCGGATCGTGGGTTTTCGGAGCGTGTGGACACGGTCGTTTCGGATATCCTCGAACAGCCATTGCCAGGTGGTTACGACACGCATCTTTATTCCAACGTGCTGCATGATTGGGATGTCGATCGCGTGAAAGCGCTTTTGATTGCTTCTGCGGAGGCGCTTGAATCGGGCGGTTTGATGATCGTTCACGACATGTTTTTGAACGCGGAGAAATCGGGCCCATTGCACGTGGCAGAATATTCGGTTCTGCTGATGCATGTGACGCAGGGTCGATGCTACTCCGAAAAAGAGATTGCAGATTGGGCGGGGGAGACGGGATTTCGATTTGTGGATAACGTGCCAAGCTCCGCGTGCCGAAGCGCGCTTGTATTCGAGAAGATCTAGGTCTCGGTATCTTCTTCCGATTCATGGAACGATTGATGCGCGTTCGAATAGACTTCATCGTCGAGAGAGTTCATCACTTGGTTGATAATCATCCCGATCTCGCGCATCAGCATCGGTTTTGCGCAAAGGGCGTTTATTCCTAATGCACGCGCTTTTTCTTTACTAATTGTATGGCTCATTCCGGTACAGATAATGATAGGAATGTCGGATCGGATCATTCGAATTTCCTGAGCAAGCTTTTCGCCTTTCATATGTGGCATCGTTTGATCTGTAATGACCAAATCGAAACCATAGGGATCGGCTCGAAATTGTTTCAACGCTTCTGGGCTATCCGTGCAGGTTGTCACGGTGTAGCCTAAACAGGAAAGCACATGATTTCCCAAGCGAACTAGCATTTCCTCGTCGTCGACA
>JAJFLS010000638.1 GCA_021772595.1 Opitutales bacterium | reverse complement strand
GATCATTTTTCATCCATCGTACAAGGCGTCAAGCAAGGCCGCATCGTTTATAATAATATCCGAAAAGTTATATTTCTACTAATATCTACTGGAGCCGCAGAAATCATACTGGTCCTATTATCGCTCCTGTTCAACACGCCTTTACCCTTGCTGCCGATTCAACTTCTTTGGCTCAACTTAGTCACCAATGGCATTCAGGATGTAGCGCTGGCATTCGAACCCGAAGAAGGCAACGAGCTAGACAAGCCACCCAGGCCGCCCAACGAACCGATCTTCAATCGGTTAATGATCGAGCGCGTCGTATTAAACGCCATCGTAATGGGCATCCTCGCATTCGCTGTTTTCAAACTGCAACTCAGTCAAGGCGCGAGCGAGGAATCGGCTCGCAATATAACACTTCTTCTCATGGTGCTTTTCGAGAATGTACATGTTTTGAATAGTCGTTCGGAAACCTGCTCCATTTTTAGTCAAAATTTGTTCGGCAACAAACTTCTACTATTCGGCATGCTAGGCGCCCAAAGCATCCATATAGGTGCCCTGTACACACCCGGAATCCGCGAGATACTTCAGCTCGAACCCGTGACTTTCAATCAATGGTTAACCCTGCTCACAATAGCTCTGATTCTTATCATTCTGAATGAATCCCATAAGCTCGTTCACCATTTGCGCTTAGGAAAACCGAAGCGGAATCGATGAAGAGAGCAGCAGGAAAAACCTGCTATCCGAGATCCTTTTAAGACGCTTTCCCAATCAGGCGTTTCCTAAGCGTACGCGATCTTGCTCAGATTGCAGAAATGCTGCGGCGCCCAAGGACCGTTATACGTAAACGTCAGATCCGCCGCGAAATTTTCACCTGCCTCGTATATCGACTTTTCGAATACCTTCAGGCGTTCGCGGTTTACCAGGCAATTGAATGTCGCCACATCACTCTCTCTGTGCGGCATAGGACTCCGAGCGATCTCCGCGCACCAAGGGCCGATAATCTCCTGCACCTTGCTCGCGTAAACGTCCTTCTCCTTTTTCAAGGCATTTTCGAATTTCTCGCCTTTGCGAGCACGATCGCCCAAGTAGTAAAGCAATCTGCCATTGATCACTTTCGATTTTTCGTCCCGCAGGTAGGGATATTTCCCAACCATGTATTCGAACAAATCCTCTGCGACGAAACGCAACGCCACCTCCATCTCGACCTTCCGGAAAACGCGCTTTAACTCCAGCAAAAGGTGTTCGTAGTTCCTCATCAGAACCTCTTCTACCGAGTTGAGATTCTTCAAGGTCAGCCCGAACTGCAGCGGAAGAATGCTCGCCTGCTCCATCAACTCGCGCAGCGCTTGCTGATGAGCGAAAATGTCTTTTCCGCGAACCAGCAGCTTATTCGAACTATAGCTACTTACGATCGCTGAAACATCCCCATGGCTGACCATGAAGAGATTCCGCTCCTCCACCCCGATCAAATCCTCGAGGTCGTGAGGTGAATCGGTATGGGCAAAGCCATATATGTAGATACTCATTAAAGACTTAGGTATGCGTTGCTACGACCCAGCACTCAACAGGGTTCCAGTCGTTAAAAATTTGTAACATGTAGCGGTTTGAGTCAATGCTCGATCATGTGCCGCCCTGAAAGCAGGGATTCCTTTAGAACCCATTAAGGGGGCTCGAAGGCTCATTTACTCAAGGGGGAAGTCTGAGCGGAAGGCGATCGCGGTCTCGATCGTCCAAGGCTTGAATTTCGCGGTGCGAGGAACGCCGCCCTCATTGCGTTTCTTCATTCTCGCTGTGCGGTCTTGGGTCAACCCCACATAATGGTGTCGACCGCACTTCGAATGGAGGATGGAGACGCAGTGGAAGTCGGTCATGGGCTTGCCCGGGCGTAGAGGAGAGCGAACTGGATGGGGAACGGCGGGGCCCGGCTTCTGTCGCGGGCTCCATACGCCGTGGCAGGCTACGTGACTCGCGGAGCTCGCAACGTAGCCTGGTGGAGCCGATCGGGTTCGAACCGACGACCTCCTGCATGCCATGCAGGCGCTCTTCCAACTGAGCTACGGCCCCATAAACAGGCGACCAAAACGCCATGATGAATGATCCTTGGCAAGCGAAAATTGCGGAATCGGCAATCGGCTAACACTAACGCAACATTCGCTCCGCTGCCTATGCGCTCACCCAATCAGGACGCTCTATCGAACTTATCGAGATCGATATTATCCAGCAACTCACCAGAATTGCGATATCGCCGTAGATTTTCAAGCCCGTGATCGCCCGCGTCCGCTCTACGATCCGTCGTAGGACCTCCTAAATGCGGAAGCAAGAGAACGTTTGAAAGCCCGCGAAACGGGGAGGTTTCCGGCAACGGCTCCTCGCCATAAACATCCAGCCCGATTTGGATCTTCCCCTCTTTCGCGATTCGATACAAAGCGTCTTCGTCAACCAGCGCCCCGCGGCCAACGTTCACAAACGCACCCCCTTCGGGGATCCTTCTCAGCAAATCCTCAGTTACAATTCGATAGTTCTTTTCCGTGAGAGCCGACAGCTCCACGACAACGTCGTTTTCGGAAAACAGCTCCTCCAAGGTCTCAATTCTCGCCACTCCTGATTCGTCGAAAATCGACTGAGGAACACCCGGCGAGCATGCGCTTATCCGATTGGTGAACGGCTTGAGCAGAATCACCAATTGCCGTGAAATCGCGCCAAACCCATGCAAGCCAACACGTTTCTCAAAAAGCGACTGCGTTGTCGATTCGCCGTCTTTCCAAGCGCCTTCGTAATGCATCTGCTGCGTCCAATAACAGACGCGTCTCATGCAACAGAGAACTAGCATCAACGCGCATTCTGCAATAGTACGACTGATCGAGGAACCCCAGTTGGTGACCATCAGTCCTTGCTCAATCGCCGATCGGGGAATCAGTTTCCTCACTGAACCAGGCAGGTAGCAAACGTACTTCAAATTTGGGGCACGATCTCTCACGTGTTCTGGCAACATCGGCGTTTCCCAAGCGGCCAGAATAATTTCCGGATCGCAATTTTCGATTAGATCAGCCCACGCCTCCCGATCCAAATTCTCCGGGGTTACTAAAATATACGGTCCCATCAGCTTTTGAGCTTCAGCCAGACCGCCACTCGGCAGAAATGTATCAATTTCAACTTCGGTTAGACAGATAATATTCTTCATACAAACGTAATATAACTAGGCTCCATGTCGTTCTGGAACACCTTCTCTTAGCGAATTTACCAAACGGAGCGTAGGTGAATTCTCGCTACAACGTGGTGAGCATGTAGACTACGACGCTCGCGACATAGCTCGTTAGTCCCGCAATTAGCAACAACATGGCGATCCGGTAAATCCGAGTCCTGCGATTTCGAATCCCAATGATGTGAAGCAATGAATCGTCGACGCTCCCCGCGCTGTATCGAGTTATCCAATGCAGATCGAACGCGCCCACCAACAGGCAACCCCCAGAAGAAAGCGCCAGACAAAGCCCGATAACCATGGCCACTTTCGAGATTTCCCCCGACGCCGCGACCTTCGGACCCGAAAAGCCCGTAATCGTCAGGCAAATCGTCACCAGACTCAGCAGAACATGAGACCGCGCCTGGAGCGTGGCGAACGCATCACGGAGCAAGCCATAGATGTCAGCGTGATTCCCCTCTCCATAGATACTCTTCAAATTCGCGAGCTCATCCACTGGATTTAGGCGCTTCATTTTAACTCGCCAGTCTCCGGTATCAAAGCGCCTTCACGCGTTTTTGGAGCGATTCGGATCCAATGGCGGGAGCCACTTTCTTAAGAAGAGCGACGATCAACCTTCGCGTTTCCCCCTCCTCGCTGTCCGCGATCTCTAGCAATTGCTCCAAATCTTTCTCGTCTGCGATTACAGAAAGCGTCGTAAGAGACGCTCTCACAACCTTAGCATCGTCGTTTTTCAGAAGCTGAATCAAGGTCGCCTTAACGTCAGGAATTGATCGAGACACGGCTGACTCTATCGCAAGCAGCGCGTCTTCCTGCGAGTCCGAGGTCAGCATACCCGCAAGGCGAACATCGAGCTCCGCCGATTGAAGTCTGCCGATCGCCGAAGCCGCTTTCAGACTCACCGCCTTGTCCTTGCTACCGAGAGCGCCCAGTAAAAGATCGATGGAATTCGAAGATCCGCAATCGGCAAGCGCATCCAACGCGAGTGCCTTCATCGCCTCGTCGCCGTCTTCGTACGCTCGAATCGCGATCGCCTCTGCGGTCTTTTTCTCGACGGACCCCAGCCCGACAAGCAAGGCGCCCAGAGCGTCGCCATTCAGTTCCTTCGCGCGCTTTACAACGATCGAGCGATAGCCACTCACTCCGCTATGCAGCGCCGTCTGGACCGCCACCGTTTGCATGTCTCGATCATCGCTACTCAAAGCCTTGCTTAGCGCCGCGTCGGCCCGCTCATCTTGACGATTCACCAGTTCTCGCAACGCCGCACGTCGATTCGCCACGTCTGAACCTTCGCTGAAAATTTTATGGAGGGTCGCCGAATTGGTTTCCTCCATCACAAGCAAGGATCGCTCGATTGCTTGCTTCGGTTCAGGGTTCGTTGCATTCCCGTAGGCCTTCATCAAATGAGACTGCGCCTGCGTGCCGCCAATCCTGCCGAGAGCCCAAATCGCGTCCGCCGCGATAGACGTGTCTTCGCTCGAAATCGCTTTCGCAACAAACGCGACCGCACTCGAGTCCTGGCGCCTACCGAACGATTTCAACAAGTCCCTCTTGCCTTGAGTATCCA
>JAJFLS010000637.1 GCA_021772595.1 Opitutales bacterium | reverse complement strand
AGCGATGGCTAGCAACATCAACATTCGATAATTCATGGTACAAAATTCTTAGAATTCCCGATCCACACAACTTACTGTGCCGATTGGGATCTCGAGCTATAATCCTCCTTCGATCTTGAATTTCACTGATGATCCCGTTTCGGGCTCCAACATAACCCTCAGTCCAAGCTCTCCTCGCTCAGAGCGGTCCAAAGCAAAGGTAAGGACCCTCCTCCCCTTATTCATATCAATCGGCTTCGTAAGATTGGATACGCGATCTCCATCGACCCAAAGCTCCATACCCTTTTGGTGATTGATATCCAAAATCACACGACCAGGGGTCTGCACATCAACAAAGCCTCGCACGAAAACCCGCTCTCCAACATCGAGGTCGGAAAAGGGCAGTTCCCCATTCACTTTACTATAAGCAGGTTTCCATTGTTCGCTATCCGAATGGGGTTCCGTATCACCCCCAATGGATACACGCCATTTGCGAATAAAGGGTCTTTCATCATTTTCAAACGGCCCTGGCTGTCCTAGAACGGACAAGAACTTAGTGAGATCGAGAAACTCCTCCCGACTCTCTAATTGGTCCACAAGCCCAGCAGGCATAAGCGATGGTACACTTTGCTTCGAACGGATCTTGCCAACTGGAAGCTTCACTTCTCTGCCCAGTGCCGAGTCCTGGATGATCACTTCGCTTTCATCCTGATAGGCGATAACCCCCATGTGCATGGAATCGTCCGTCATCGTAAATAGCATGTTTTCATAATGCTCCGCAATAGATGCATTGGGTTCTAGGATCGATTCGATCATATAACTCGTAGACGCAGCTGTTCCCACCGCCACCAAATTTGGCCCAATCGTCGGACCCACAGATCCAATTCCGTGACAACTGGTACAGGCGAGGGATTCGCGACGGAAAATCAACTCCCCTCTCATCGGATCGCCCAGCCGATCGACATCCAGAGCGAGAGCCGCTCGATGTTCGCTCAACAAGGCAGCACCCAGCGAATCTTGGTGACTATCGCTGAAGAGTTTTATTAGACTCCGCGGCAATTGTCCAGATTGTCGGTGATATGCCGATACGCTTCTTTTAACCTCAGGGTGGATTGCAACGTCTTCGAGAAGACCCGCAAGCATCCCAGCGCCACGCCGAACTTTCGTAAACTCGCTGACCAATGCTACCGGATCGGCATCCAGCGGCGCTTGAGTCAGCGCATCGCCGACGAGGGCTTTCGCCTCCTCCATATCCGCGGTCACTAAACCTGTAATCGCATGGTAGCGCGTTCCGATATCGCTCACATTAGCCAGCGATTTCAACACATTGACATATTCCGTCTGTCCCAATTTTCCCAAAGCGATCGCCGCTGCCTTCCGCACTTCCGGCGCGGCATCGCGATCCTTGAGAAGCCCTAGCAATTTCGGCCCCGCTGAAAGCACCCGCCAGGTTCCCAGGTTAGCAGCCACATTGGAGACAACCTCATTATTCGAATACGATAAAGCGGGAATAAGAGTAGCAAAGTTTCGCGACGTCTCCATTTCGGTCGTTTCTCCCACCCGCTGCAAGCCATCCAAGAGCTCCATCGAAACGACATCCGACTGTACCCCATTTTTCCCTACAGCATTTACGACTAGGCGAATGAGCTTCGAGCTAGGAGTTGCAATGAACATTTTCTTAACGGCCGCGATCTCCCTGGCATTCGGGTCCGGATCGCTAATTAAAGCAATAAGGCGTTTGTCGATTCCGATTCCAGCATACTGCTGCGCGTATTCGCGATGAGCAGGTTTCGCGAACGCAAGAGTTTTCTCTTCCAGCGCTGGGACCCAATACGGCCTGAGAGCATTCATCGTCGAAGGGAGCGAGGCCTCGATAAATCTATCGGTCTCGTGATCCAAAACCTTCAAAGCCGCCGGGAGTGCTTCGGCTTGAGGAATGAATCCGGCGGACAATACTGCTTCCATCCGAGCGCGGGGAAACGAATCTTCCGCAAGTTCCCCTATCATTCCAACAGGATCGGAGAGCTTATCTTGCCAGTAACGAATCACGCGCGCGCCAGCGGAACGAGCGTGTCCATCCTCGGCGGACATGACTCGCTTCAAAATAGACTCGCTAACGCGCTCGACGTTTTGGCAGGCCCACATAGCCTCGACGAGGTGGTGATCGTATTGCTCTACATGCGTATCCAAAGATTCCACCCAACGCTCTACTGCGGCCAACACTTGGTCCGGGTCTTGCTCGCTCAATTCCTTCCTGGTCTGGTGACGCGTCCAGGCTTCGGGACTCTGAAGGTGGTCCACCAACTCCGGAAGCGAGATTCCAACGAGCTGGGGCTTTTTCGCAAGCGGTCGACCTTTGTAAGTAACTCGCCAAATACGCCCGTGACCATGATCGCGGCGCGGATCGCGAAAATCGTGCTGGGCGTGGTTGATAATCGAATTATACCAATCCGCTATATAGATCGCTCCGTCAGGACCGATTTTTATATCTACTGGTCGAAAGTTGGGATGCTTCGATTTGATAATCGGCTCGAGAACATTGGCGCTATAGCCGGCTCCATCTTCGATGAATTCGTAACGCACCACAGCCCGGCTTTTGAATCGGCCGGTCAGAAGCTGACCCTGGATCTCATCGGGGAGATGGGTACCAGTCACCAAATCGCCGCCGCATTGCTTTTCCGTGCCGATAAGTGGAGGTATCCGAGAAGCCTCCTTGGAGGCACCCGTTCCCGGAGTCAGATACATGATACGGGGATTATTGACCATGAATGACTGACCCCAATGATCGAATACGTGTCCCCAAGGATTGCCCCCCGTACCTTTGCAAAACATCCTCAATTCCTGCGTGCGCGGATTGAATTGGTAAACCCCTCCATTGAAATTACGCACGACGCCATGTTGCGTTTCCACTTGAGTATGGAGGAATATTCCTTCCTGAAAATAAATCCACCCGCCAGGGCCTCGACGCCACGCGCTGATCGAGTGATGATTATCTTCGATTCCAAAACCAGTTAAGGCCAGCTGCTTCACGTCCGCGACATCATCGCCGTCGGTGTCTTTAAGGAACAAGATATCCGGCGATTGGGCCACGTAGCATCCGCCATTAGCCAGCTCGATCCCTGTCGGTAGATAGAGCCCTTCGGCGAACACGGTCGATTTGTCAGCCACCCCATCGTCATCCGTATCTTCTAGAATGATGATCTTATCGTTCGCCACATCACCCGGCTTGATCTGCGGATAGGCCCAAGAGCAGGCTACCCAGAGACAGCCACGAGAGTCCCATACCATGTGGATAGGATTCGCCAGCATCGGATCCGACGCGAAGAGATTAACTTCGTACCCCGGTAGCAGTTCGAAATTCTCTAGCTCCGAAGCGGGGTCGTGATTGTTCATCAAGTCCAAGTCGGCGCCCTTGAGATTAGCGGTTTTTATTCCACCCGCTTCTTGACCCGATAATGAGCTAGAGAAAATGGCGAGCGATGCGATTGCGATGTAAAAGGCCTTCATGGAAATTGGGGATTCTGTATTCAGATATTGATATTTTTTGTAGGAGCGGCTTTATGCCGCGATCACAACCGAAATCGCGGGGTAAACCCGCTCCTACAAGTTTTTTGAGTTTTGTTGATACGCATGCGCTCTTCGGAGGTCACTAGTTTGTATCCGGAATCAGGCGCCATTCGCGCGTTTTAAGCTCGATTCCTCGATTGAGAGCTTCGTCCTTTTGATCGGCAAGTTTCTTGAAAGCGATGACTTCCGCAGGCAATGCCCTGCCACTCGACGAGTTGCGGCGTTCGCCAACGATGTGAACTTGGTTGAGGGCTTTCCAACTGTAAATGAACTGCAGATTCTTATCGTTCACCTCGGCCCGATATGATTCGGCATCTCGGTGAGCTGGCGAGTCATCGATAGCCACGCCCTCCGCCCATTCCTCATGGCTCGCAGAAGCAACGCGTTCACCATCGACCATCAGAACGTATTTCCCAGGCTGCAAATTCTTCACGACCATCGCGTCTCGCCTCAGAGCGAGTGCGCCGGGCAATGTGCGATCCGTAGGAGGCGGTAAGGACGGGCTGCTTTCTTCCGTTACATGAAAGCTCAACTCTCGTCGACTCGAAGATACTTTGGATACACTCAACCCTGCGGCGTCTCCTTTTTTCGCTTTAGCATCAATCGTAAGCTGCCAAGCCTTATTGCCAGGGGCATTCTCGATAAAGCGTTCGTAGAGGATGCGAGCGACCGCCCAGTAGCCGTATTCGCTCAAATGGATACCATTAGTGGTCAACGGGAGAGCCTCCCGGTCCGTCATTAGAGCGTTCGTAGGTTCGAACAAATCGACAAAAGAGACGTCTTCCCCGTCAGCCACTTTCTTCATGGCTTGCGTATAGCGTTTCAGATCGCGGTTCCGACTAGCGACCTTAGGAGTCAGTTCCCCTAGGTTTTCATAAGCAATCGGCGAAACCAGAATCAGGCGAACATCCGAATGGTCATTATACTGCTTTCCTCGATGCGACGCGATGAAGGCCTTCATGTCTGTCTCGAAATTCGCAATGCCCGCTTCTCCGTCGAACGATTCGCCCATTCCGAAGCAAGCGATGATCACATCCGTTTGATGCTCCCTCAAGGTAGATTCTTCGGTAGGGAAGTTCGTCGGTCGATCGCGAGCCGAAAGCATGTCGCCCGCCCAACCCAAGTTCCGGATAGAGACAGGCTCTTTTCTCCAGTGCTGCAACAGCAAGGTTTCCAGGTATCCGTGAGAGCGAAGCTGGTCGGCAAAGGTGTTTCCAACAATCGCGATGCGAATCCCTGAACGAATTGGAGAATCCGCCAACCCAGTCACTCCTCCAAGGAGGAAGCCCAACGTAGCTATTAAAAGAGTAGATAGTCGTGTATTCATCAAATTATGCATAGTTAGAGGCTATTTGTCAGCGCGCTTGATATCCCAGGTGCTGATCGCCTGATCCGATCGCGGCAGCGGTTTGCCGACCGCCCAGCAGGCGCTGTTGACCAGCATTCGAGTAAAGGACTCTTCCGCGAAATCGCCGGGATGACCCAGGGTGGAACCGAAAACTTTGCCGCCCCATTCATTTTCCCATGCCCAGGCCACAATGTCTGCTTCGCTTTCATTTACCAGAGTCGTCCCAAAACTCCGCTCTAGAAGGCGCCCTTTGCCCGTTCCCGTTCCGGATACAAGCGGAATACAGCCCGCTTCCAATCGAGTCAAATACAGCGTCCCCAAGGATTCCCAGTTCGCAGTGTCCACATGGGTCATAATCGGATGTTTCAAATGCTTCTCAACGACGCTGATCTGCGTCACGCTAGATTGGTGAACGATGTAAGGCGTCCCAATGACTCTGCGTCCAAACCCGTCATTCCACTCAAATCGATCATGACCTTTTGGATACTTGAACGAGTGATTGGCTGTCCTTAACCCGATAACCGGTTTGCCGGACTTGATGTAGTCCTCGATCGGCTGCCATTCCTCATCCGGAAGTTTGAGAAAACGCATGAAGAATATGGCGACATCCGCACTCCCTAACGCTTCAATACCTGGAAGAACGTTCTCCGTCTTCTTCTCCGGATCCCCTTCCCCCACTACCACCGTAGTTCGGAACCCGAAACGCTCAAGCTCCTTAGCAAATACCGGCAGGGTCAACTCAGGCGAATAGTGAAGCGTTCCCGCCACCAAGACCGCGTGAGGCTTCAGGTTTTCTGCGAATCCTCGATGGCCTATCAAAAAGGAGATTCCAACCAGGAATAATATTAGGGGTACACTCTTCTTTTTCATATTAGGTTTTTCTACAAGCTGCTTCTAGTTACAAATATCACCCATGAGATTGTCGCCAAAACAAATAGCAAATCCCAATCTCATTCCTCACTCAAGCATACTTCACTCAGCTAGCCGAAATTCGGAGCTGACCATTAACCCACGCTCATCCGTAGCGGAAAAATAATACGCAACAGCGCCTTTCGGTTTGACGGCTGAAATCCTATCCTTGGTTATGGACTCCGAAACTTCCTCCCATTTTCGTTCAGGCCATAAACCATCATCGAGAGTGTAATAGAATTTCGCGCCCACTATCTTGGTCACGGAGTCAACGCCAATAGAGACCCGATCGCCGTCTTCTCGAGGGTTTTCAAATCGCGCAAGCGGCACTCCCTGCTTCACTACACTGTCCGCGAAGGCGTAAATCTCTTCGGGTGCCCAACCCGGACCGTGCCCATGCCGCATTCTCAACTCGTAACGTAGAATCGCTAGTCCACGAACCGCCCGCGACGACATCTGAATGGACGGCATCGGAAATTGTTTATCATTGGTCCCATTTACCCAAAACGTAGGAATCGTCACATTCTTAAAATAGGCCGACCCGTCGAAGTACCGGTTGACGATCTCGGTGTACTTTCCTGGCTTGATCGCGAGGCCTTGATTCCCATCCGAATCCGGCAGGAAACCGCAACCGTAGACCGGTATGGCAAACGCGAATCGATTATCAACGCCCATGATCGTGCTAGTAAGCGTGCCTCCCCAACTGATGCCGGTTAGTCCGATTTTGCCAGGATTCACTTCAGGGAACGAACGAACTAGCGAATGCGCCAAGATCACTTGGCCCACCGCGTGGTAGTACCACTGCTGCTCAATGGGATCCTCATAGTTTTGAAATATCCCGAGTCGATGCAGTCCCGGGTGCTCGGTTGGAATTCGGGGGCTCCTCCGATCCTCAGTTTCACGCGTCGGATAATGCCCCTCCAAATCCATACTGATCGCCGCGTAGCCATGATCATTCCACTTAGCGACCCATTCATGAAACGCAGTTCCACCTCCTCCATGAACGCAGACGATCGCTGGCCATCCTCCTTCGGGCGCCCTTCCCTCCGGAGCGCTATAATAAGCAAACACCTGCACACGACTATCGTTCACAGGGATGGATTCGTAGAGAATCCCTGTCATCCCAGCGACCTCTGCATTAGATGTCGTCTCCCATTCGGGCACGCGATACAAACGATCCAAATCCCAGGGTCTCACGGCATGCGCGCAACAAGTAAAAACAGTCAAAAGCGCCAAAATAAATTTGGGAAACATCGTAACAATAGTGGGGAAAGTGATTATAACAATCGATAAAGCGATCAATAATTCCTTCCGTGCAGAATGACTCAATTCAGTGATTCCAACTATCCTGTATTTACAGGATGAAAATAATCACAAAAGGCACGTCTCTGGAATCAAGAGATCGACATTCGCAACACTACTGTCACGCGCAGATTGAAATCGATGCGGGCCCGACAATCCAATCGACACGCCGTATTCCCAAGATTAAGCTGATGAGATTTAAACCCATTATTGCCTATCCCGTTTTCAGGGTATAGATAAAGTTCGATTATTGTGATAGTCTAACCGTACCTGAGAAATCCCAGAAAGCCACTTTAGTCATCCATCACCCTCACCCGAATCCCATCAAAGAACGATTGAAATCATGAATTCAAAACGCATTCCGTCCCTACTCCTCGTATTGTTCAGTCTACTACAATTCATTCAGCCGGGCTTCACCATGCCCCTCAGCATGAGCAATGAGGAAATGATTCGCTACACCCCCGAATGGAAAGGCGAGCGTTTCCCTGATGGACGCCCCAAAGTACCTGACGATGTCATCGAGAGAATGAAATTGGTCAATATAGAGGAAGCGTGGGGAGTACTGCGGAAGGAAGGCTACGATTATCAATTCGAACGCGGATGGAAAATGGTGCATCCCGGCAAGATACTTTGCGGAAGAGCGCTCACCGTTACGTACATGCCGCTAAGAACCGTTGCGAATAAAGTGATCAACGAAGCCGGGGAAGAGGATGGACGTATCGGAAACCAGATTTCCTGGCCGATCGATATGTTGAACCAAGGCGATGTCTATGTCGCGGATATTTACAACCGAGAGGTGGGTGGACCCATCATTGGAGGCAATCTTGCTAACTCCATTTTCGCGAAGTCGGGCAACGGCGTGTTGTTCAACGGCGAGGTGCGCGACTTGGCTCAATTAGAATCCATCGAAGGATTTAACGCCTTTGTTCGCAATTGGAATCCAGGCACTTATCAGGCGTCCATGATTATGGGGATCAATATCCCCACGAACATAGGCAGCGTCGCCGTATTTCCAGGTGATGTCATCTTGGGAAAACGTGACGGCGTCATTGTCATTCCTCCTCACCTCGCTGAACAAGTGGTCAAGAGCGCTGAATTCATACGCCTTAATGACGCCTTTGGCTTCGAACGACTCAAGGCAGGTGTGTACACTCCTGGTCAAATTGATACCGGTAATTGGAGTGATGAAATCGAGAAGGATTTCTCCCAATGGATGCGCGACAACATTGACAATCTCTCTGTACCTAAAGAGCAAATACAAGAAATACTGAAAGGAAGAAACTTGTAGAACTACCTTAGGGACTGTCCTTACGACATGCTAATTTACTGTAGGGGCGTCGCTTGCGGCGACCGAGTAAATGGCCAGAATTCTAGCGACGCCCCTACAGAGAAGAATTTATTGGGCCACGAATTATTAAACCGCATCTTGAGATTCACCCAATATTCTTCTGTAATTATGAGCCAGCGGATACATGAAAAGGAAATCTAAACGAAGTAGCCCTATCGCCTGCCTCGCTCTTTCAATCGCTTTCTTCCTTACGGTTTCTTGCGACAAACACAGCCAGACGACTTCGGCTGAAAGCAATCCGCCCGTTGCATCGCGCCTGTCGGATGCCAAGTCAGTAGATGGTCGTTACATCTCCTGGAAAGAGCACCTCATAGACACGGCCGAAACCAACGATGTAGATCTAAGCGGAAGCGACGGACTTACGATGGGAGACTTGGACCTTGATGGCTACCCGGACATCGTCTCAGTTCATGAATCCGACATCGAATACGATGGTGTCGCAGATGGCCATATCCGCCTGGCGTTTGGCTCAGCGGATCCAGACCAGTGGGAATTAGCCACATTGGCGAAAGGACCCGAAGCCGGCGCGGCCGAAGATACGGATATCGCCGATGTCAATGGTGACGGCTGGCCCGATATCGTGGCCGCTTGTGAACTAGAGCATCTCATCTATTTCCAAAACCCCGGAAAGGACATTAGGTCCGGCGATTGGGAACGAGTCATTCCAAGCATCACAGCTAACCGAGGCTCTTTCATCCGCGTATTTTTTGCCGATTTCAATAACGACGGAAAGCCGGAAATCGTCGCTCCGAACAAAGGGGATCAATCTCAAGAAAAGGCAGCGGAAAAGGACCACCCCATCTCATGGTTCGAGATCGAAGGAGATTTCCTCGATGAAGACTCTTGGATAGAACATGAATTGACGCGAGTCTCTGTACCCGAGAACTCAAGACCCGTCGATCTCGATGGCGATGGAGATCTCGATATTCTTGGGGCGTCACGCGGAGAGGAGCGAATCTTCTGGTTCGAAAATAAAGGGACAAATCCCATCTCTTTCCAGGAGCACCGGATCAATGCCGTTGAAAACGGGAAAGCGTATCCGATCACTGGGGTGAATTTGGATTTTCATGATTTCAGCAAGGATGGTCGACTCGATATCGCCGTCTACCACAGCCCGAACAAACAAAGTTTCGGCTGGCTGGAGCAACCCGACGACTTTCAAAAACCCTGGACACTTCATCCCATTGGGGCAAAGGACCCGGACAATGGAATCGGAATCGTCCTCGCCGACGTTGACTCGGATGGAAATATGGATGTGATGACAGGTTCCTACAGCGGTTCTCCCCGCGATCACGATGGAAAAGACAAGACGGTTAACGACCGGCTGGGCCGACTTGCCTGGTTCGAAAATCCAGGTGATCCCAAAGGCAGCTGGATCCGCCACGACATCTCCCGTCGTATCCGCGGCATGTTCGACCAGTTCGTGTCTGTCGATCTCGATAAAGACGGCGACTTTGACTTTGTATCCACCCGCGGGAACAGCCACCCCTACGACGGCGTCTTCTGGCTAGAGCAAGTTCGCACCGAAAAATCGACTACTCGATTCACTCCAGCCCGTGAAAACGAAAGCCAAGAGGTGGGATTGCCGGATGAACCACTTTAAATAGATCGAGGACTGTTTATATTGAATGAATATTAGTCAGTCCTAACATTTAACGAATAAATATCGGACCATTTGCCATCTCGGACCCTTTCAGATTTCAAAATCCCTCAAACTCGTTCATCTTCTACGAATTCATCCCCCGCCCCAACTGCCCATGCAAAAGCTCATCCTTCCTCTTTTTCTTGTCTTCCTCACCTTCGCAACTGCTTCGGCTCAGGATGCCGCAGAAACCGAAAGCGCGCCAGTCATCACGCCTCCTCTGAATACTGAAAACACAGTTAAAGTCGGCGAAGAAATCCTCCACCAGGGTAATTACTACGAACGTGATGTCATTCATTTATCCCAGGAATTAACAATCGGAGAAAACAACGCCTATACCCTAACTCCGGGCTACTACTTGAGAACCGGCGGAGGAGGCGATTGGGAATCCTACATGCCAGCCGCCGATGATCCAGAAGGAGGGAGCATTAAGAAGGCTCCAGATGTCGTAACATTACAACCGGGATTACAAGTTTCAAGCGATGACAAAATAGTAGGCGTGGTCACTAATTTCTACCAGGCGGTGTACGGAGAAGGAAAAGGTATAACCCGGTCTACGCGACCTGCCCTGTCATTTGAGTCGCTTCAAAAAGCACTGGTTTATGGCGGCAAGGCGGGAAACAAGATTAAGCTGGGTTACCGGGAAATCTGGATGCATATAACGAGGCCATCGGAAATCCAATTTGTTGAGCACGACCTTACCGAGTCGAAAATCGTAGAATCCCATGGTACACGCATCGAGGTCCTTAGGGCAACCGATGACTTCATCAAATATCGCGTAGTTAAAGGTTTCAGTTCAGCGAAATAGCAAGTCGCCTGCTCTGTAATCAAACTTGAATTCAATTCCCTTACCTCATTTGTAATATGAAATACGATACATTCTTCAAATACTGTGTAGTCGCTGCATTCTTCTACAGCACGAACTTAGCATACACTCAATCAAAGGAGGTGCGCCCACCGGTTGCGGGAGACCGACATATTAGCGTCCTCCCTGAAGATACGGTCATTCCTCAGGAATTCTATATCGAGCGACCTACACTCGAGAATGCGGGATTCGAATGGTACGTGTCCGGCGACAGAAATCACAACGCCACGGTAAGAGTCCGTTTCCGCAAGGTGGGTGATAAATCATGGCGTGATAGCATTCCTCTGTTGCGCATTCAGCGGGAAAAAATCTGGGGACACGAACAGCGGGATGTGTATGAGACGCCCAATATGTTCGCCGGTAGTGTTTTCGGTCTGGAGCCCGGCACGACTTACGAGTGCGAGTTTACAATGGTAGATCCTGACGGCCTCATAGGCGTCGCCACCAGGACAGAGACAGTGACCACTCGATCGGTTCCCAAACCATACGAGCATGGCAAAGTGTACCATGTGTATCCACTGGGATACGAGGGCCCACGGGAAGAGCCCGCCTTTACAGGAATCAACGAAGCCTACCACGGCTATAACGGCAGTGGAGACTGGTGGTTATACTCGGAACCGAGGGTACAGGCTGGCGATACCATTCTCGTTCACGCGGGGGTCTATAAAGGCGAGCGTTTCAAATACGCTAACCCGCTAGGTCTCGATTTCCATGGAACCTACGTACTTACCCAAGACGGTACCGCCGACCGACCCATTACTATCAAAGCGGCGGGCGACGGCGAGGTCGTCTTCGACGGGGAAGGCAACTATCGCCTGTTCGATATCATGGCTGCGGACCACCATTATTTCGAGGGTCTCACAATTGTGAATACCGAGATCGCCTTTTATGCAGGCCTCAAACGCGTCCTCGGCAGTTCCGGACTTTCGGCAGTGAACTGCAAAACAGAGAACGTCGGTCAGGTCGTGATGACCCACTGGGCGGGCTCCAACGATTTCTATATTGCCGATAATACCATGATCGGGATGCACGACCGCGACCGAGTCCATGGCTGGGCGAGACTTCCGGATCCTGCGCCAATTACCTCCTACAACGCGGTCAAGGTGTATGGCCAGGGGCATGTCGTCTGCCACAACTACATCGCCTATTATCACGATGCCATTTGTATCGATACTCATGGACGGCCAGAGGGAGGACCCGGAGAACACTGCGCTTCCATCGATTTCTACAACAACGACATTTTCGTAATGGCAGATAACTTTATCGAGACGGACGGCGGCGCCCACAATCTCCGCGTCTACAACAATCGTGGGATCAACGTCTGGCATTCAGCCCTGAGCAGCCAACCTGTTTTCGGTGGACCGGCCTACTTCATCAGAAATGTCGTCCATGCCGTGGGAGATTCTCTCAAATTCTCCGCTCGTCCAACTGGGATGATCGTCTACAACAATACGTTCTGCTCGGAAACGCGTATCTCCCAATACTCCAATGGCCACTTCAGGAACAATCTGTTTTTGGGAAATGATCAGAACCAGCCTACCCTCTCGTCCATGAGCTACACGTCCTATACTTCGTTCGACCATAACGGTTACCGCATCAAACCTAATGCAAATCCCCTGTTCAGGTGGTCTCAGCCAAGGAATAAGCTGCAAGATTTCGCCTTGGCCGGACGCCAAAGCGCCGACGAAGGAGCTCCACAGTCGTTCCAATCGCTTGAAGCATTCAGCGCCGCAACCGGACAGGAAAAAAACGGTGTCATGCTCGACTACGATGCACTAGTGCGGGTAGAGCCACCTGACGCAAATGACCGGGGCCGCGTCTTCCAACTAGAGGAATTCGATTTTCGCCTCAAGGCTGGATCAGCTGCAATTGATGCAGGCACCGAATTGCCTTCGCTAACAGATGGATACACGGGATCTGCTCCCGATCTCGGCGCCTATGAATACGGCAAACCCCTCCCGCATTACGGTCCGCGAAAACAGTGATTAAACTCCGGGGTTCTCCTATGAAATCTTTCTACACGATTCCAATTTTCGTCATAATCTCATTTATGGTTCTAGGCTCAGGATGTAGTTCCAGCAACGATGTCCCAATTGTCGATACCCATATCCATCTTTATGATACAACTCGGGATGGTGGTGTGCCTTGGCCTCCTGAATCGGACACCGTTCTATACCGGCCAATACTTCCTCCCGATTTTGCTCAAGTTTGCGAAGAAAACGGCATTACCGCGACGGTCATTGTTGAAGCGAGTAACTTGCTCGCCGACAACCAGTGGATTCTCGATCTCGTTAAGGAAGAGCCAGATCGTTACATTGGATTGGTCGGCAGCCTGGAAGTGGGGACTCCCGATTTCGGAGCGAATCTGAAAACGCTTTCTTCCGACCCTCGTTTCGTCGGAATTCGCATCAGAGACAAACCAAGAGGCGCAAATTACTTCAACGATGCAGTCTGGCGCGATTTGAAAGTCCTTTCCGATCTAGACCAAACACTAGACGTCCTCATGGCCAACTTCAGCCTCGAAGAGGTTGATCGAATCGCCCAGCGACTTCCCGATTTAAAGATCCTCATCAACCATGCTGCCGGAGCGAACATCGACGGAAAACCCGTGGATCTTCAATGGGCGCAAGCTCTGGCAATGGCTGCTGACAATCCCAATGTTCACTGCAAAGTTTCTGGACTGTTTCAGCAATCGCACCTGCAGCCATCCCCCACCAACTTAGCCTTCTACAAACCGGTCCTCGACGAACTTTGGAACGTGTTCGGCGAAGACCGATTGATCTACGGCAGCAACTGGCCGGTTACCCTGCGTGGAGGGAGCTACGCCTCATATAAATCTATAGTATTGGAGTTCCTTGAACCGAAAGGGGCAACAGCAAAGAGAAAAATTCTAGCGGACAACGCCTACCAGTTTTACGGACTCAAGTAGAGCCGGGAAGAAATCGACACATGGACCGCGAATCGACGACGCTAAAATTGTCACAGTGTATCAGCATTTTAGATATTATAAAAAATGGTCACCCTAACATGAAATCTCCAGCCTCTGGGATAGCAAGCTGAGGGCGAAGATATTCACTTGTGCTATACTCACCACAAACCTAAACGGATAAACTAGAAAACTCCCGCAACCTAACCCCTTCTGTACAATATGCAACGACACCTAACCCCCATCCTCGGCCTCTGCGTACTCCTTTCTAGTGGCAATCAGACCGACGCGCAAACTCTGACCGTATCTACCCCGATGCCTGCGCCGAATTGGGCACTCCTACAACGAGAAGTTCTCCAAGCGAACACTCAATCGATCGAGGAATTCTGTCGTGTCTACCTGGACGAGCGCGGCTACCTGCTGCATACCCCTCGCAATTGCAGCCTCGACGGTCCCGACGACGCCATCGAAACCTTCGCCAACATGACACTGCTCCCAGCGATGGGCGCTTCGGAAAATATCTATTACCTCTTTGTCAAAGCGCAGGAAGGCCACCTGCGGCAATACAAGGAAGTTACATCGGTAACGACCGAGATCGCCCGCAATTCCGACTACCACAAAGACTTCCGTCGTCAGACAGACTGGTTTCATCAAGGAGAAGGCCTTCGTGGTTTCTTTCTTCAGCCGCTCTATGATCCGCTAGATGCAATCTTTCAACAGCGCATCCGTCGTTTCGCCGGATTCTACATGAACGAGAATCCGGACGCTCCCAATTACGATCCG
>JAJFLS010000636.1 GCA_021772595.1 Opitutales bacterium | reverse complement strand
ATCGAAAAGCGCAACTTCTAAAAAGAGAACGTGGACCATAAATGTAGGAGCCTGCTTGCAGGCGATCCCCCAAATCAACCAAAAGTGAATATCGCCTGCAAGCAGGCTCCTACATTTCGACAGCTTCTCGCCCCTACCCCGCCGACAAGGAACTGCTCAGCTGGAAGACCGCGGAAATGATCCCGAACGCAATCATCCCGACCATCGCGAACACGCCCAGCAAGACGCCGGTCGAAATCACGCCTAGGAAAACCTTCACGAACTTGTCGATCATCTCCGTGTACTGACGCGACATCTGTCTCAGCCCAGGAACTACGTCGCCCGTGTTTTCGCCGACCGTGAAAACATCCAAAGCCATGTCCTCGAAATAGCCGGTCGATTTGAACGCCGTCGAGAGCGCCACGCCTTCAGTCACTTTGATCCGAGCCTCCGAAAACGACTCGCGCATGGCCAGGTTGGCAAGCGACCGCTCCGCCATGCTCAAAGCCTGCACCATGATGATTCCGTTCTCGAGCAACAGCGACAGAGTCTGCGTGAACTGCAACACTTGAGTGTCCCGAATGAAACGCCCTACTCCGGGAATTCTCAAAATCATCGCATCGAATTTAGGACGCCCCTCCTTCGTATTTCGCCAGGAAACAAGTCCGCCAGCGACCAGTGCTCCCCCGAGCACTCCGATCCAGCCGTAATTGAGCATGCCATCCGAGAGAGCGATCAGCAATTTCGTCGACGTCGGCAGGTTTCCTCCCAGCGAATCGAGAAGCCCCTCGATTCGCGGTAGCAAACTGAACAAGAAAAGAAACACCAGGCCGATCGCGATGATGATAAGGAAACACGGATACGAAAGCGCCGCCACCAGCTTACCCTTGATCGCCTTGCTCTCCTCCATGCTCTCCACGATTCGCGAGAGTACGTTGTTCAGACTTCCAGTCGCTTCGCCCGCCTCGACTAAGCTCACCACGCTTTCGTGAAAAACCTTCGGCTGCTTGCGGAAAGTCTCCGACAAGGTCCGCCCCTGGCGCAGATCATCCCACAGTGTCGTGGCCAGCAGCTTTTGGCGCGGATCGCTCAAACGCGAACTCAACATCCGCAACGCATCTGCGGACTGAATACCGCAATTCAAGAGTTCCTTTATTCCCGTGAGAAACGGCAGCGCTAAGCTCCGGTTGAGCGAGCCGGCCTTGGATTCGCCGCTCTTGACGCTGAACAAAGACGCGAGCCCCGAAGAACGTTTCGCAGCCTCCACTCCCAATTCGTTTACCGAGACCGGACGAAGCTTTTTCGCCGCAAGTTTCTGCAACGCGATTTTTCGATTCGCCGCATCGATCGAGCCACGGACGGATTCGCCTCTCAGATCCTTCGCGCTATAAGTAAAACTAGGCATTATCTAAATGAAGAAGTGATTATTCGGCACCGCATTCTCAACTTCTTAATTGCTTCGCCATCTCCGCTACCGCTCTGTCTTCGATCTTACTTCTTACTTTATATCTCATCCTTCTTTGACGGATATCGTTCGAACCACTTCATCCAAAGTCGTTAGATTTTTGAGAGCGAGATCCCAGCCGGATTCGCCGAGCGTAACCATACCTTCCTTACGTCCGATATCCCGCATTAGCGGCGCGGCTTCTCGCTTTACGATCGGATCGTGCAACGCCTCCGTCACGCGGAGAATTTCGTAAATACCGATCCTACCTCTGTACCCAAGATTTCGGCACCGTTCGCATCCAACGGCAACCGGAAGTTCAGTCACACCGTTTATCGCGCTCTCCGGCATGTCTAGTACTTTCAGCGAATCCGAGACTTTTATCGAATCGATCGCTTTCCGCACGAAACAGTTTTGGCAGAGGCGCCTCAACAGGCGTTGGGCGATCACAAGCTCCACCCCGGAAGCGATCAAGAACGGCTCGATCCCCATGTCGGTCAGTCGCGTAATGGCTCCGGGAGCGTCGTTCGTATGCAAGGTACTGAAAACCAAGTGACCCGTAAGCGACGCTCGAATCGCGATGTCTGCCGTATCGCGGTCGCGGATTTCCCCAACCATGATGACATTGGGGTCCTGCCGCAAAACATGCCGCAAGGCCTCCGCAAAACCGAAGCCGATGTCTGGCTTTACCTGGATCTGATTCACGCCCGCGACTTCGTACTCGATCGGATCTTCGACCGTTATGATCCGGCGATCTTCGGAATTGATCTTGCGGATAAAAGCGTTGAGCGAAGTCGATTTCCCGGAACCCGTCGGACCGGTAACGAGAATAATTCCGTGCGGCAATCCGAGCACGCGATCCACTTTCTCCTGGTCGCTCTCCGACATGCCGAGTTGCTGGAGACTCAAGGGCGAGCTCTTCTTGTTGAGCAAACGCAAACTGATGCTCTCGCCGTACATGACCGGCATCGTGGACAAACGAATGTCGAGAGTCGTGTCGCCGGTTTTCAGATTAATGCGTCCGTCCTGAGGCAATCGCCGCTCGGAAATGTTGAGCTTCGCCATGATTTTCAGGCGGGACACGATCGCATCCTGGAACTTCCTCAAATTGTCCGGAACCGGAACAGAAACAAGCAAGCCGTCGATCCGATAACGGATCCGCAACTCGTCCTCCATCGGCTCGAAATGGATATCCGTCGCCCCATCGTCGACCGCCTGACTGAAGACATCGTTCACGAACCGAATGATTGCCGCATCTTCGTCTTCCTCGTCGGCCTCTACGTCGCTCACGAGATCGTCGTCGATGTCAAAAGACTCGTCCAAACTCTCCGCTCCAACGCCAAGGTTTTGCGTAATGAATTTCGAGATACGGTCCGGATTCGCTATGCGCCACTGAGGTCGCTGTCCGCAGGTCGCGTAAATCCAGTCGTCCATGAATCCCTCCACTGGCCACGCGGTGGCTAAGACAAGCTCGTCGGAATCCTCTTTGATCGGCACGCAATGAAACTCGTGGAGAATTCTCATCGGAATAGAGCTCAGTCGATCGAGATCGAACTGCTCGGGCGTTACGACTTGAATCCCGAGCGCTTCACCGAGCTCGGTGACCACCTCGCTCAAATCGCGCCCGGACCAGGCAGTCAATCGCTCCAATCGCTCCGATCGCCTCAGCCCGCCGATGTCAGAGCGCTGCTCCTCGCTTAAATTAAAGGTATCCAGAAAATCTAGTTCAGCCAATGCCATGATCGCAATTAATCGCTACTTTTGGGAGCCATCTTCTATGATGTCCCTTCGCGTCGCTCGGCGACGACGAATTTCCTCAGCCACCCGCTGCATACGTTCGCGCACTTCCTCATCGCTCGCCGCTTGAATGCTTGCGGCTGGCGCGTTCGATCGGGCAGCAGGAGTAACTCTTGGCGCGGCTTGCTGCGTCGCGCGCTGCGGAGCGGGTCTCGGAGCCTCCTTCAATGAAATGATATCGGCGTCTTTCAATGTAAGCGTTTTGCTCACGCCGCCTTGCCGGATCAACACGCGATCTTCGCCCCGAATTTTTCCTGCATCATAATTGACGAGACTGAATCCATCTTCGCCCGCCTCTTTCTCGGTAAGCCAATAGCTTTTCTTCGCATTCGGATCGTACAAGCTGATCTGAACCACGCCTCCGATCTCGATGACGCCGTTGAACTCAATCGAATCCAGCGCCGTCGCCGGCGTTGTAGTCGCGACTTGAGTCGGTTTCGCTTTGGAAGGAGGCACGAACGGAGACACTGCCTCCTGCGCAAAAGAGACGCTCCCCATTGCGAATGACAAAAGAATCAATACTGATATTCTCGCCGACTTCATTGATGACCTCCCTATTTTTTGAATTTCTTTCGAGCTGCTGGTTCTTTGCTTTTCTTGCCCTTGTCGGAATTATCTTTGACTGACTCTCTCAAGTCAAATTCCCCTTCTTCGAGAAACTCCCCTATTTTTCCCCCAATCGGATGAATCCCAATCTGTTCTCTAGCATCCGCATCCGCTTCCTCCCCATCGCGAATTACTTTAGGTCGAATAAAGAGCAACAACTCTCGCTTCTCGAAAACGACATTGCGGCTTCTGAATAAATTGCCAATCAGCGGAATCTCACCTAAAACCGCCATGCGATTTTTTGTTTTTGATTCCTTGCTCCGCTGCATTCCTCCAAGCACAACTAGGCCGTTATTCTTAACACTTACAAACGAAACCATCTGGCGACGACCGATAATAGGCTGTTGATTCCCGTTCACATCGACGAATCCATCAATGTCATTTACGGATTGATCGATTTCCAGTTGGATAACATCATTCGGAGCAATCAACGGCTTTACCGTTAGCTCAATCGCGATATCCTGATATTGTACAGTCTGCCGAACAGAAGTGCTTAGTGTATTATCTGTTTGCGTACCCGTAACAATTGGCCGTTGCTGGCCGACAGTGAACGTCGCTTCTTGGTTGTGCGTAGTCATCAAAAACGGCTTGGACAGAATCTGCACATTGCTGTTAGTTCGCGCTGCAGACAGGATCGCATCGAAACTAAGGTTAGATATTATTCCGGCGGATTTATCGTAATTGAACGATATATTGTTAGCTCCTATTCCGAATAGATCCAGACCGGGAATATCTCCAGTTCCAATCGTGATGTTCGGTTCGCCAGCCGCTTCATTTTGAATATAGGTTCCCCCGATCGAATCCATGCCACGGTCCGCTCCATCGTCCAAATTCACTTCCGCGATGATCACTTCTATCCGTACTTGAGGAAGCAATACATCGATCTTGGCGATTAACTCCATCATCAGTTCCAAGTCGGTCCGGGTGCCTGAGATAATCAGAGCGTTGCTCCGCTCATCCGCCTCGATCGTCATGAACTCGCTGAACTGGCTATCGCGCTCCTCCAGAGTGTTTCGAACCGTATTCGCGATCTGCTGTTGGCGTGGCTGATTCTGACCGCCCTGGCGATTAGCTTGGTTACCCGTCTGCAATCCACGAGCGTCCTGCTGCTGATTGTTGGCGTTGGCATTCGCCTGGGAGCGGTCCCCGCCTTCCGTCGCGGTTGATCCGCTAACAAAGCTACTCAACAAGCCCGCCACTTCCGTGGCCTCCGCGTGATTGAGAACAATCACTTCGATGCGCGTGGCCGGGTCGGATTTGATATCCAGCTTCTCGATGATATCGTCGAAGAAGACCATGTTGGAGGGCTCCGACATGATGATTATCTGGTTGGTTCGGTCATCCGAAGTGATCGCGGTATTAGAACCGAACAATATCTGATTGGGAATCGCGTTATTGCTAGCAGCCGCAGGAACCACAGTAGGGCGAGCAGGCTGATTCGCATCGCCCCGCAGGCCGCGAGCTTGCGCCTGGCCGTTATTGTTCCCACCTGTGGTGTTCGACTCGCCGAAATTAGTGCGAGCGGCGTCGATCAGGCTTTGAATTTGCTGCGCCACCTCGCTCGCCTGAGCGAAGTCGAGAGAGTAGAAACGCGTTTCCACGTTCAATCGACTGGGCTTGTCCACTTCCGAGACGACGTACTCCAGCCGCTGCAAATTGCTGACCGTGTCGGTCACGATCACCGCATTGGAATTTTGAAACGGAATGATCGTGCTGAAACCGGGACTTAAAAACTGCTGGATCTGTTGCTGAAACGCCTGCGAATCCAGATACTGGAGACGGAAGAGTTTACTTACTACTTTCCCGCTCGGATCTCGATCTTTCAGTGACTCGATCTCCAATTCCGGGGCCTCCGTTCGGATCGTATTAATCGCCACCACCTTCAGAAGTTTATCCCCCAGAGGCGTCACGCCAATCCCATTAATGCTGAGCAAACTTTCGATGGCGAGAATCGCCTCACTCACCGTCATGTCTCCGCGGCTGTCGAACGTGAACTCAGGAGTCGGCAGCGCTTGGGGACGGATGACCGACCGACCTGTCAATATTTCCAAGTAGTGAAGCACGCTCACCAGTTTCTCTGCTCTCCAGAGAATCTTCACGGTGTCTTCCGGATTCACGGTTTGCACCGGTTCGTCTGGTATTGCAGCGTCCTGCGCCCAGATGCTTGGCCCAGCCGACCCGGCGACCAATATCGCGATCAAAGCGAAGGCGTTAGCTTTTCGTATCAAATTGTTCATGGCGTATATTCGATGGATTTCAATTCCAGATTCACATCGAGAAACTGTGGCGTCCGGCGCTGCGCTTGAATAGTGATCTGGCGCAGGCTGACGTAAGGTAAATTCGATTTTATTTCGCTGGTGAATTCGATCAACTTGTTGTAATCGGCTTTCCGCAAGTCTATCGTAAAAGTGTGAAAGGTAAGCGGGATCCCTTCGTTCGATCTCGGAGTATTTATCCTGAAATCGATAAACCCGTACTTGCGGATCAAGCCGTCGATTCGCGCGTTCACGTCCTCGACCGAAGGCAGCTGCTCTGGGTTTATATTATCGATCAGGGTATTGTAGCGTCCTTCGATAATCGCCTCGTTATTGAGCCAGACCCCCTGCTCCTGCGCCATCGAGTTCGCCGATCGAATATCTATTCGCGACGCCCCGTGACGGCCGACTTGGAAAGACAGCCAAACACCAAGCAAGGCGCCGATAAACAAGATCGAAAGCGCCTTTTCCCGGATGGAAAGCCGGAAGAAGCGCAAACGAACAAACGCGTTCCAATACTGGAGGTCGCTCGTTACGTTAAGTGCCTTAGCCATTGTTCGCTACCTCCTGACTTTGCTGGCCATTATGAAACGAACCTGGCTTGAAATTCATCAAGGCGGTAAATGAGGTACCACTCGGCCGGCTTTGAATATCCTGCAGCTCGACGGAATCGATTTTCTCGAAACGCTCCAGTCGCGCCTTAAATTGATTCGCGTGTCCATTGCTCGTGGCCGTCGCAAATACCTTCAGACCATTCGGCCCGTTGGTTTCCACTTTCGAAAACAGAACATCATTGGTTCGAAATGGCTCGATCGCGACCAGCATCGTAAACGGCACGAGGTCCGACTCTTCAAACTCCTCCAGCTCCCGGGCGGTCCTGTCGTGCGAATCGATCACCATGACGATCGGCGCTTGCTCGTCATTCCAGCCTTTTCTCAAACTGATGTACGCGCGAGATGCCATCCATCCGATTTCGCCGACGATCAGTAGAATAAGCGCTGCCGCCATTCCTTGCACGACTCGCCAGAATATCGCGTTGCGACGTTCCTCTAGTTTCGCTCGGTCGATCAAGGCCGGCTCGCGCAGATCCATCGTCCATAAAGTATCGCGTGTTACTACGGCTGAGATCAGCTCACCGGATTCCTCGGCTCTCAATCGAAACTTTTGCTTGCCGATATGAACCTCTGTATTCGCATTCCAAACACGAATCGTCACACCCTTTATTCGATCGCCCAATCTGGCTTTTACCTCCTCGACTTCCTCCGTCCAATCCTTGGCTTCCTCATCTTCCTCTGGAACCGATCTCGGGAACGACTCGAAGCAGCAGGGCAGCTCGGATTCGTCATCGAATTCGAGATACGTCAGGGACGTTTCAGAAACGACGAGCAGTGGCTTTCCGCTATCTTTCTTTCCCGCCAGCAAACCGATGCTGAATTCCGGAATGACCGCTTCCTGCTTTTCCCATTCGACGATTGATCCATTTTCGAAGGAGCGGCGGTATCCAGAATACACAAACGCGAATCGCTTGGCTTCGTCGACGACGAATCCGAATTGCATATGCTCCAAGGGAAAGGGAGACATGCCCTCCAATTGAAGTTGGATAAAACTCTCGCGCTCGTCATCCGCGACGTCTTCGGGAATCTCGATCCGCCGACAGAAAAACAGCTGACCGGGTGCCCCAATGGCCTGCATGGTCAGTGTTCTGTCTTTTTCTGTATTCTGCTTAGGGTCTGCCACAGTGTATTTAAGGTCTCTCAGCTCGGATTGGCGTTATTCATACCGGGCTCTTCCTTAAGCTCAAGGAAAAGGAACGGATATTGAAGATCGCCGGTTTCACTATTCTCGTTGGGTTCCGTCTCAGTGCTGAAGGTCCCGATCAGGCTGTAGGCGCTTCCGCTTTCCTGCACCGTCACCTTCACTGTCATCACGCTAATCTGCTGCGTGATCGGCAATCCGCGCTCGGTTTCCCCGATGACGTCGCTGATCTCGCCAGTCGTCGCGAAGTAATTGTCGTCAGCCGTGTCCATTTCTCCGTCGAGGCCCGCCAGGTATTCTTGCAGCGTCTCGACCTGGATTTCGTTCAATCCAGCGAGCGCTTGAAGGGCGAGAGGGGAAGCGGAATTTACATTCATAAGAGCTACAGGGTGATACGTCACCACTTCCGATAGCCGTCTAAAGGAATCGTTCGGAAATCCGTTTTCGTCGAAAAAAAGCTCTCGATAGCCGATCACCGCCGATAACTCTTCCATCGAACGGATCGGACGGTTCGACGGATGCATGTCCATCTCGGAAGTGCTGTACTCGCGAGATTCCGCCCCATCGATCCGCGCCTCGTCATCCTCGTCGATCCAATCCAGAAGCGTGTTCGTCAAAGTCTGGCTAATGTCCAAATCGAACTCCATTTCATCGAAGAGAAGAAACAGCGAGCCCTCGTCCAGTTCGTTGATCCCCAGCTTGGAAGACTCGTCGATGAACTCGAAGGTCACGTTCATCCCCTCGGGAAGCTCGACCTGCGCGTAATCCAGCGGGTCTCCCCAGCCCTGGGCTGGCGAATAGAGCGCGTTGTCGATCGCTTTCACATCCGCGAGCACCGCCACCGCCACTTCGAGCATGGACCAAGCATGGAGCCGCAATCGCGATCGCTCCACATAGTACCCTTCCCCCTGAACTTCGACGTGCGCGCGCTCGACAAATTTGGTCAGCACATAACTCACTACAATGATCAGCACGAGCACCATCAATAAAATGGAGCCGCGCTTCTTGTTCGCCGAACTGTTTCCCAGATTTTTCATCGCTAGAAACTAGGAATGCCATTAAAGACGGTCGGCAAAATGATTTGGCGTTTTTCCTCTTTCCCTTGGTATTCGAAAACCAACTCGATGCGCTGAGGCAAAATATACTCCGAGTCGGCCTCCTTCTGGGGGTCATCCTCAACCTCCCATTCCGCGTCCTCATCCTCGGGGTCAAGATAGTAATACTTTAAATCCGTCACAAAGGGAGAAATGAGCGTCTTGCGTGGCTCCTCTTCCCCGAAGTCTTCCTCGAGACGCGACCGCCAAAGCATAAACAAGCCTTCGTTTTTATCGAACTCCAGCGAGCAAACGACGTAAGGCAAAGGCGATTCCGGCCAAATCAGCACGCCGGGACTTTTCTCAAGCTCGAATGTGAGCAGCTTTTCGTTTTGATAAGCTCTGCCTCCGCGTTCACCCCAATAAATCGGCGCTTCCTCGTCGCCCTGAGGCATCTTCCAACCGGAAGACTGCAGCGATTGCTCCAAGAATCTGGATACGCCGCGGACATGTTTCTGGAAGAGCCACACATTCGCGCCCTTCCCCCAAAGTTCGCCCATGGAAAAAACGAACGTGGTCACAGCAACCAGAATCGCCGCCCCGATAAAGACCGCCACCATGACTTCCAGCAATGTGAAGCCCTTGCGGGACTTGAGCGATTTCCTTTTCGAGAAGCGATTCATTCCGATTACTCCAGCCCCGTCTGTTTCGCCAAAAGCCGATCGCGCGTATCCGCCCGCAGCTCCGCTCGCTCCACGGGATCCGACCAAGTCGGTCGCGTTAGATAGTGGATCTCCTCCACTTCCTTCATCTCGTCCGATTCGCGATCGATAATCTCCACCGTCAAAGTAATCTTAAACAAATCCGCGACCAAGGTAGGCTCGTATTCGGCATCCCAAGACGCTTCGCCATGGCTGCCGGTGAATACCTCTCCCCCCTCTTCGAGCTCTTCGTAAGTCTCTATCGAAAACGCCGTCTGCCGAATCAAAGTCAAATCCTGCTCGTAGGCCTGATCCACTTGGATAGCCGATAGCGCGTGAATCACATTAATGTAGGCTGTGGCGAAAGTGGTCACCGCCACGCCGAAAAGCGCCAAAGCCAGCATGACTTCGATTAGAGTGAATCCTCGCTTGAGAAGGTGTTCTTGTAGGGTCGGCGCTGGCGCCGTACCGCGTAGCCCGAGGTTGATCTTCCTTC
>JAJFLS010000635.1 GCA_021772595.1 Opitutales bacterium | reverse complement strand
CCCATCGATCCATGGGCACAATCATGATCCCAGTCTGACCGTAGCTCCCAATGGCGATTTGATTATGGTGCATTTTTCGGCGACGATTCCTACTTACGAGGACCTAACCGATGTGAATATTATCGCTACTCGTTTGCGATTCGGAGCAGAGGAATGGGATATGCCCAGCCCGTTTTTCGATATCGCGGGAACCAAGGATATCGGCCCGGTTATCAGTACGGACGGTCAGCGCCTGCTATTCGCAGCTGGAGGAGGCGACCTGGAAGGCGTGGTATTCAAGTGGCGGTGGTCCGATGACAATGGAGCTACTTGGAGTCCCGTGCAGATTCCGATGACCTATGGACCGGTTGGACCCTATTTTCCGCAGCCAATCAATAGCTTCTATAGGGGGCGGGGCAATACGCTCTATCTGGCATCGGATGGGGTGGGAAGCTCCTCCTTTCTTTGGGGCAGCAAGAACAACGGTCATACTTGGTTCGATACAGGTGGTCGCATAGCTGGGAGACATGCTGTTTTCACGTTTTTCGATGATGGCAGAATATATGGACTTGGCGCCAAAGCCTCCACGGTCGACGGCTTCATGCCGCAATCGATTTCCAGGGACGGTGGCAAGACATGGACCGTCAGCAATACGCAGCTTCCCGGCAATGGACCGAGCGGGCAAAAGGCATCTCTCGTTCACTTAGCCAGTGGACGCTTGTTTGCCGCGGGCGATTATTTGGACAGCGAGGGCAAGGGGCTGGCCGGGATGCCGGCGCGATCCGCATGGGTGGCCCTCTCGGATGACGAAGGCGCGACTTGGCATATGAAAACCTTGCCGGGCGTTCGCCCCAGTTATCAGTTCGAGACCCATCATGTGGAGCATGACATTCTTGGAGTGCTCGAGGATGGAACTATCGGTTATTCCATGGCGGTTGAGGCTCCCAATGGCGTGATCCATCTCGTGGGCAGCAAAAACTACCCCTCTCAGCATTGGGAAATGAACGAAGCTTGGATATTGTCTTCATCTACTGAATACACTGAAGTTGACGAAGGCGCTCGAGAGAGCGATCTGCTCCATTCGGAGGCGCTCGCCAATGGTTCCTCCAAAGTCGATTGGGGTGGGCTTCGCGATTCTACGGGCCGTTTTCTCTTAAACGGAACAGAGACTCATCGCTATCCATCCGGCGAAAAGCAATACGAAGTCTCTTGGAATCAAGGTCGGAAGACCGGATGGGAATCGTTTTGAGATCGTCGTGGCAATTTGGTTTGGCAATGGCAGCACCGGCAAGACCAATCCAAAACGCGGACTCACTACTGGCCAAACGGCAATAAGCGCCTCGAGTCCAATTGGATCGGAAACCGTTGCCATGGATCAGCTCGGACATGGGACCCGCAAGGAACTCTGGAGGAAACTCGCGAATTCCAAAACGGAATAATGCGCTAGGCTAAGTGTCCGATTTTTCAAGGCTCCGATTCGATGATTCCTGCCTCGGCGGATCGAGCAAGAAGAAGATATTCATTTTCGCGTCTCGGACGCGTCAACTAAATTTCCCATCAATCCGCTCCCCCCGAATCGAATCGGAACAATTGAATTTCCTATCAACAATCGAAACTTCTATAATGCCTCCGAAGTTGATTAATAGGTTGAACGAAGAAGAGATTGACGACCTAATGGCATATGTATTGTCGCGCGGCGATGAAAGCAACGCGATGTTCGAATAAGCTGATAACCGTAAAAGCAGAACTTCAAATTTCTATAAAAACCATGCAAATCCCCAAGAGTATACAGGTCGCCTGGTCGCTCGCTTCCGTTCTTTCGCTTTCGTTAATCTCCAACGTCGTTGCCGATCATCACGGCGAGCAGCTTGAAGACGGTTTCAAGAGCTTGTTTAACGGCAAGGATCTGACCGACTGGACCGGCAATCCGAATTTATGGTCCGTGGAGGATGGCGCAATTACCGGCAAAACCGGTGAAACCGCTGAGAACAAACTAACCCACAATACCTTCCTTATCTATTCGGCTGATTCGGTGGATGATTTCGAGTTGCGCTTGCAGTACCGAATCGTGGGTGGCAATTCGGGAATTCAATACAGAAGTAAGCTTTTGGAACCAGGCGAGTTTGGTCCGATTCTTTCTGGCTACCAGGCGGACATCGAAGCGGGCACGACTTATTCGGGCATTCTCTACGAGGAAAAGGGTCGGGGCATTCTCGCTAAACGCGGTGAAGCCACTAAGGTGCTGACCAATCCCGCGAACGAGAAGAAACCCAAAATCGAAATCGTAGGTTCGGTCGGGGACTCGGAGGAAATTCAAAAAAACATCAAGTCTGAGGATTGGAATGACTTTACGGTAATCGCCAACGGCAATCAATTCACTCACATCATTAACGGACGCGTGACGGTTACCGTGATCGATGAGGACAGACCTAGCGGCGCAAAATCCGGCCTGCTCGCTCTGCAGATTCATCAAGGTCCGGTCATGACGATTCAGTACAAGAATATCCGCATCCGAAAAATCAAATAGGGGCATCGCTGAACGAGCAGTACGACCCTACTATAGAAAGGAAAAACACATGGCATACGAAGATACATTGATCGTGGATCATATTAGGAAAACACACGCCACAGAACTGCTTAGCGAACGAGAAAAGCATCTGGTTGGTCTAGCCGTAACGATGACGCGCGGCTGCCAGGTTTGTACGAAGAGGCGGGTGGCAAAGGCCCGAGCCATTGGGATTACGGACGACGAAATCAACGCCCTGATCGCGGTAACGGCGGCTGTAAACAGTGGCGTAACTGGAGCCACGGCACGAGTTGCGTTTGGTATGCTAGAAGAAGAACAAGCGGCAGCGTGCGGCGAAGTCTGTTCGCCGAACCCTGCGTGAAGTAGGGCTGGAACGATTAAGGCAGGGCGAGAGCGTCCCGCTCCGCCACGTCTGTTGAGCTTCTTGTGCGGCACGCAGGGACGTCTTTGCCCTACTTAAAACGGCTCGTCCAAAGGAGATCTTCGTTCGCAATCTATTTTCTCAATCCGACCGTTCGCACATGACTACACGATCCCAACCACCCTGTGATGCCCTCGACATCCCCCAATGGCAAAAAGGTGGCCTTTGTATCCGACCGAAGCGGCGCCTTCAGGATTTGGGTGAGCGAATTTGACGGGAGTAATGCCAAAATGATCTCCACACCACCCATGGAACAGGATGAGAACCTCGAACTGTCCTTCGAGCAAAAAGTCCCCACCTGGTCACCCGATGGCAAATGGATTGTCCACTGGGAAGGCGTGGAAATGATTCACATGAGCCCGTTTACCGGAGTCAAAACCCGGAGCGGGACCGGCAGATCTCAGCCACGTTCAATGTCTGGGTGGTTAGCAGCGATGGCAAAGAGCGGCGAAAAGTCGGACGTGGCGACGATCCCACCTGGTCGCCCGATGGATTCGTGACACGGGCCTTTGCCGATCGCGAACGAGGTGGTCCCAAGGTCATGGTCGAAACCGAATCCGGGGAAAAGCAGTTGCCCATCGTGCCTCGCAAAAAGAACTGGGGTCGATTCGCCTGGCTACCTCATGCGACACGAAACCCGTAACCGAACAAAACGATTTAACGATAATCAAAGTTCTCTCTCTACAAAATCAAAGCCCGCCCTCGCATACGAGGATCCTGGCCCGAATCGCAGCGAAAGGATCCAGCGGCGCCCTGTCTCGGCGTAGAGACGGAGGCGGGACGTATCTTGTTAAAAACAAAATCTATCTTGATACCGCGAACCGAACTCCACACACCCGTATCAAATCGGAACAATTGAATTTCCTATCAACCAATAATCGCCAATCGCCAAGAGAAGCTTGATGGAGCTGCCAAAACACGCAGCAACAAATCCACCGCCCTTACGTCGTTCAAACGCGCTCCAATGGGAAGGATTCAACGGGTAGATAGCGCCAAAGTTGGATGGACAAAATTCCGAATTTCGAGAAGTGTTGTCTTGTCGGCCACACCCACCTGCCGCTAGTATAACAAACTCTTGGCTGGTTCATACCCCATCGAATCAATGCCCTGTTTCAAACGACGCCAATCGCGAATTGGATATTTATCGGAATCACTGGCTGATTTTCAGATCGAGGTGGGAATCATTAATTTTTCGGCCCCAATCCGCTCGCCCAATCAACACAAACGCTTATGAAATCAAACCTTCTCATCGCAACTTTGTTTCTGAATGCCAGCGTTATCCTTCAATCCTCAGATCGGCCCACCGGTAAAATGCTAGCAACGCGCTCCGAAGTCATCGCTCAAAACGGCATGGTTGCGACCAGTCATCCATTGGCGACGCAGATCGGCCTGGAGATATTGAAGAACGGCGGATCGGCGGTGGACGCCGCCATAGGAGCCAACGCGGCCCTGGGGCTGATGGAGCCGACTGGGAGCGGCATTGGCGGGGATCTATTCGCGATCGTTTGGGACCCGAAAACAGAAAGGCTCCACGGCCTCAATGCAAGCGGACGTTCGCCGAGGGGCCTGACGCGTGAGGTCTTTGAAGCAGATGGCATAACCGAAGCCATTCCCTTCTTTGGGAGGCACTCCATTTCGGTGCCGGGCTGTGTAGATGGCTGGTTTGAATTGCATGACAAATTTGGCGTGAAGCCGATGGCGGAGGTGCTCAATCCAGCGATTGAATACGCGCGCCATGGGTTTCCCGTAACGGAGGTCATAGCGGCGGGATGGCAGAAGTCCCACCAGGATCGAGCCGAGGAAGAGGAGCAGTTCGGGTATTTTGAGACCTTTTCAATCGGTGGACGCGCTCCCGCCAAAGGGGATATCTGGATGAATCCGGCCTTGAGCAAAACGCTTTCCCTGATCGCAGAGGGCGGGCGCGATGCCTTTTACCGAGGGCCGATCGCAAAGACTATCGATGCCTACATGAAAGACATCGGCGGCTTCTTGCGTTACGAAGACCTGGCGGCGCATACCAGCGAATGGATTGAACCCGTCTCGACCAACTACCGTGGATGGGACGTCTGGGAGCTGCCTCCCAACGGACAGGGTATCGCCGCCTTGCAGATGCTCAACATCCTCGAAGGATTTGATCTTGCGTCCGCAGGCTTTGGCAGCGTGGAGCATATTCACTCGTTGATCGAGGCCAAGAAACTGGCCTTTGAAGACCGGGCGAAACATTATGCGGATCCTTCGTTTTCGGAGATACCCGTCGGATGGCTGATTTCGAAGGAGTATGCGGCGGAGCGGCGGGCGCTGATCGACCCCGAACGAGCGGCTAAGCAATATGATCCCGGCGTATTGCAAAACGGTGACACCATCTACCTTTGCGCTGCCGACAAGGACGGTATGATGGTTTCCCTGATACAAAGCAACTTTGCCGGGTTCGGATCAGGCGTCTGCATACCGGATCTGGGATTTGGATTTCAAAACCGAGGAACTTCTTTTACCTTCGAGAAAGGCCATGCGAACGAATACCAGCCAGGCAAAAGACCCTTCCACACTATAATACCCGCTTTTGTCACTGAGAATGGGAAACCGCTCATCGCCTTCGGCGTAATGGGAGGGGCCATGCAACCGCAAGGGCACACTCAAATCATTCTCAACCTCAAAGATTATGGCATGAACCTTCAGGAAGCGGGCGACGCCCCTCGCATCTGTCACGAAGGCTCGACTGAACCCTACGGAGGCGACGGAAAAATGACGGAAGGAGGCGAAACCCTTTTCGAATCGGGTTTCGACGATGAAGTAATACGCGATCTGAACATAAAGAAGCATCGCATGCAGCGGAGCGTCGGGACGAAATTCGGTGGTTACCAAGCCATCTACTGTGATCCAAAAACGGGCGTATACTACGGCGCTAGCGAAAGTCGCAAGGACGGCCAAGCCGCGGGGTATTAAACCGACAGTGATTGATTCTTGAATACTGTCATCAATATTCAATCGTCATCTCCACGCTAATTCCAACTTGATACCGCGGAACCAACTCCTCACCCTGCCCCCCGAATCAAATCGGAACCATTGAATTTCCTTTCAACAATTATGGATACGATAGTGCGTTTGATGTGCCTTGCCTTTCTGTTTGCTGCGCTGAGCCAAGTCGGCTCCGCTGAAGCGGATTATATAACCAAACGTCCTCCCTACGCAGGCGTTTGGGTCAATACCTTCGGTAAAGCGTTCGATTTCTCTCCTTACCATCATTTTCTCGGGGGTGAAGCAGGTCGGCTTCAATGGCATAAGCTGCAAACGGGCCCGGACACCTATCATTTCGAAGAAATCGAGGAGGCGCTCACCCGCGCGAATGAAGCAGGTCACTACTGGTACTGCGAGCTGTGGACGGGGCACAAATGGGCGCCTGAGTGGATCCACTCCAACGGCGTTCCAAAGATCTTCGATACTGCAGGCGGAGACTACCCGTATTACCTCGACGAGGATTACCGAAAGTATTTGACGAACTTTTTCGACGCCTTGGCAACTTATATTGCCGGCTTGCCGAAGGATTTGCGGGACCGCATCGCATTCATTCAGCCCGGTTTCGGTTCCACTGGCGACCGCCAGCTTTACAAAGATTCCCTTGCCGACCCGCAATATGAAATCGACGGCGAAACGTATGTGGCCTACATGAAGGAAGCGACGCTCGCGTGGTATGGCGCTTTCGAGGCGCATCCAGAAACTGA
>JAJFLS010000634.1 GCA_021772595.1 Opitutales bacterium | reverse complement strand
GTCGGTCATCGTCAACCCGATCAGGCGAAAACGCTCTTTAATCGCTTCGAGAATGTCCTCGTCGAAAACGAGCGTTTCTCCCAACGCCGCGGCGACGGCTTCTTTCGTCCGGTCGTCCACGGTCGGGCCCAAGCCGCCAGTGGTGATGACGACATCGGCCCGTTCCCAGCAGAAGAGAAACTGCTCGTCGATATCCTCGCCTTCATCAGAAATGGTGTAGTTACTGTGGAGGTTGACCCCTCTTCGCCGAAGCTGGTCTCCAACGAATGTGAGGTGCCCGTTCGGCGTGAGCCCCAGCAGGAGCTCTTCGCCCAAGGTGATGAGCATGAATTTCTTGGATATCGTCATTGAATAAATTCGCGGAGCGGCCTCAGCTGCGCTCTTGGCTTGATGGAAATTTAGGTTAACTTGTGGAAAATGCCAACGTCTGGAGCGAGTAATTTGAAAGAAAAGGTGCGCCGACTGCCTTCGACTCCGGGCGTTTATCTGATGAAGGATCGTCTTGGCTCGGTGATATACGTGGGCAAAGCGAAGAATCTCAGGAAGCGCGTGTCCACCTATTTCCAGCCGTCGCGCTCGTTTACGCGGCAACCGAAAATCCGAGCTCTGGTCGAGATGATCCGCGATTTCGAGATCATGGAGGTCAAGTCCGAGCCGGAGGCTCTTCTCCTCGAAGGACAGCTGATCAAGAAATGGAGGCCCAAGTACAATACCGACTTTACGGACGATAAACGCTTCCTGCTAGTCCGGGTCGATGGAACCCGCGAGTTGCCGCGCTTCACGCTCGCCCGATTCAGAAAAGAGGACGGTGCCCGGTATTTCGGACCCTTCGTCCACGCCCAGCATATCCGCAAGACCCTCGCGGAGATGCGTCGGCAGTTCGGTGTGCTGCTGAGCGATTCGAATCCGAAGGCACTAGGAGACGGACGCTTTCGGCTGTACGAAGACGTGCGCTCGGAGCTCTATGGATCCGAGAACGTCACTACGCGCGAGAAGTACTTGCAGCGTGTGGAGCAGGCGTGCGCCTTTCTTGAAGGAAAATCGAGAGAATGGCTCGCCGATCTGAAAGAAAAGATGGCGACGGAGTCGGAGAAGAAGAACTTCGAGAAAGCGGCCGAACTGCGCGACATTGTCTTCGCTCTCGAAGCATCATTGAAAAAGACGCGCAAATTCGAGCGGGAGATCGCTTCAAAGTCCGACCTTTCGAAAGAGCTCGAAAGCCTTCAAGAGATCCTAAATCTGAATACGTTGCCAGTTCGAATGGAGTGCTTCGATATTTCGCATATTTCCGGAACATTCGTAGTTGCATCGATGGTACACTTCGAAAACGGACGCCCGAACAAGCAGCAATATCGTCGGTACAAAATAAAGAGTTTCGAAGGCAACGACGACTTTCGATCGATGGAGGAAGTGGTTGGCCGACGTTATCGCAGAATGGCGAGCGAGGACAGAGCGTTCCCCGATCTGGTGGTAATAGATGGAGGACGAGGGCAAGTCGGCGCTGCGATTAAGTCCTTCCTTCTTCAAGATCTAGAGCCGCCGCCGATCATCGGATTAGCGAAGAAGCACGAAACCATTATCTTCCCCGACGAGCGACCGCCGCTGCGCCTCCCGCTAAGCCATGGCGGATTGCAGCTGCTTCAGCGGATGCGAGACGAGGCCCATCGCTTCGCGAACACCTTTAACGCCGATCTGCGCAGCCGGAAGATCCGAGAAAGTATCCTGGACGATTTCACCGGCCTCGGCCCGAAGAAACGGGCTCTCCTGATGGCCCGGTTTAAGAGCATTGAGAAGCTCAGAAGCACAACTATCGAGCAACTGCAAAACGTCGAAGGCATCGGCCCGATAACCGCGAAGAAGCTCAAGGAGTTTCTGGATGCGAACCATCGGTAGGTAATGGTAGGGAGGACCGGCTCGGTCCTCCGAATAGCGCAACTACTAGAGGAGGACTGAGCCGGTCCTCCCTACCCTGTCGGATTCGAAAACCTAAGTGTAAGCGGGAATATTAAGCTCTTCCAGTTTCAGGACGCTCTTCGGCGTTTCGGGCGTGGATGGACGGGGAGCGACTTTCCAGAATTTGCTAACAGTTTCCTGCCAATTCGCCAGTAGCCCTGCGGCGTAAGGACTTTCGGTCGCTGCCGCGTGAGCTTCGATAACCTTCTTGAGAGCATCGACTTCCGCACTTTCGCTCAGCCGTTCGATGCCGACCATCGCATGATTGAATAGTCCGTCAAACTCGTTGGCTTCGTCGTAGACGAATGCGAGCCCACCGCTCATCCCGGCACCAAAGTTAGTGCCGGTCTTGCCGAGCGAAACGACGAGTCCGCCAGTCATATATTCGCAGGCGTGGTCGCCGAGGCCTTCGACGACCGCGACGGCTCCGCTATTGCGAACGCCAAAGCGCTCCCCTGCTCTCCCTGCCGCGAAAAGGTGTCCCCCAGTCGCGCCGTACAAGCACGTGTTGCCGGCGATCGTGTTGTCCTTCCAGACATAGGTCTCTTCGACTGCCGGGCGAATGACGATTTCGCCGCCACTCATGCCCTTGCCGACGTAGTCGTTCGCTTCTCCAAAGAGATGCATACGAATGCCGGGCGTGAGGAAAGTGCCGAAACTCTGCCCGGCCGTGCCCATAAATTTGAGATCAATCGACGCGGGAGGCAGATGGTTGCTTCCGCGGATGTATGCGACTTCTCCTGACAAGTGAGTGCCGATGCAACGATCCGTATTGCCTACGGTGTACTTGCCTCTAAACGAGGCGACGCGGCCGGAAATGACGTCCTTCGATTCCTGAATGATTGTCCCGTCGATCCCGCCTTCGAAGCCGAGGCGTTCGTTGCGCGAGCGCGTGTGGATGCGTGGAGATTCGCCGGAAGGATCGGGATCGTGAAGAAGCCCGCTCAGGTTCACCATGCGCGTTTTCGGATTCTCGGGATCGTCGATTTGCTCAAGCAGATCGACGCGTCCGATAAGATCGTTCAGCTTGCGAAATCCAAGCTTGGCCATGTAGGCTCTCACGTCTTCGGCAACCGCGTTGAAGAAATTGATGACATTGTCCGGCGTGCCTTTGTACTTCGCGCGTAAGTCTTCGCGTTGCGTCGCGACTCCAACGGGACATGTATTCAAATGGCAAACACGGAACATCGCGCAGCTGGCGGCGATCATCGCGGCGGTGCCGAAGTTATACTCTTCCGCTCCGAGAATCGCGGCGATGATGATGTCGCGGCCGGTCTTCATGCCGCCGTCGGTGCGAAGCGTGACGCGATTGCGGAGACCGTTCATCATGAGAACCTGATGCGTTTCCGCCAAGCCGATTTCCCAAGACGATCCGGCGTGCTTGACGGAGGAAAGCGGCGAAGCGCCCGTGCCGCCGTCGTGTCCAGAAATTAGAATGACATCGGCGTACGCCTTGGCGACCCCGGCGGCGACTGTGCCAACGCCTGAGCTGGAGACCAGCTTTACGCAGACCTTCGCCCGCGGATTGACCTCTTTCAGATCGAAAATGAGCTGGGCGAGATCCTCGATCGAATAGATGTCGTGATGCGGCGGCGGCGAAATCAGCGTAACTCCCGGAACGCTACAGCGGAGCCGCGCGATCAATGGCGAAACCTTGTGGCCAGGGAGCTGCCCGCCCTCGCCCGGCTTAGCGCCTTGGGCCATTTTGATTTCGATTTCTTTCGCGGTGGAAAGGTATTCCGCTGTGACGCCGAAGCGACCGGAGGCGACTTGCTTGATAGCGGAAGAGGCGTTGTCTCCATTTTCCAACAACGAATAGCGTCGTGGGTCTTCGCCGCCCTCGCCCGAGTTGGACTTGCCGCCGATGCGGTTCATGGCGATGGCGAGCGTCTCGTGGCATTCCGGAGAAAGCGCGCCGAGGGACATCGCCGCGGTGGTGAAACGCTTGCGGATGTCCTCGATCGATTCGACTTTATCGAGGTGGATGCCGGACTCTTCCGGAAATTTTATCTGCAGGAGGTCCTTGATCGCGTAGGGCTGATGGTTGTCGGACTCGTTCTTGTATTTCTGGAAATCCTCCGGATTGCCCTTTTTGAGGAAGCGATTCATTCCGCCGACGACCTTGGGATTCCATCCGTGAAATTCACCGCCTTTTCGAACGACTTTGTAATAGCCCGCGCTGGCAAGGGCCGCTTCTTCCTCGCCGTAAGCGCTGTTGTGGCGAGCCATGACTTCGTTGCCGATTTCCTCGTAGCCGACCCCGCCGATTGGCGTGGGCGTGCCGAAGAAGCATTCGTCGACCAGCTTCTGGGAGAGTCCGATCGCCTCGAATATCTGGGCCCGACAGTAGCTGAAGAGCGTGCTGATGCCCATTTTGCCCATGATCTTGAGCAGGCCTTTTTCGATGGCTCCTCGATAGTTCGCGAGCGCTTTGGCGGCGTCGATGCCTTCGAGCTCTCCCTTGTCCGCGAAGTTCTTCATGATCGCGAGAGCCATGTAGGGATTAACGGCGTTGGCACCGAATCCGAGTAGACAAGCGATTTGGTGAACGTCGCGAGCCTCGCCGGTTTCGGCGACTATGTCGCATTTCAAACGAAGACCGGCCCTTACGAGAGTCTGGTGCACGTCGCCGACGGCTAGGAGCATCGGGATGGCGACGCGGTCTTGCTGAACACCGCGGTCTGATAGAATGAGCACCTTGGCCGACTTTTGTTCAACTGTGGTCTGGGCTCTTTCCGAGAGCGCTTTGATCGCCGCTTCGAGGCCTTCGGCTCCATCGGCGGCATCGTAGGTAACATCCAGGCGAACAACGCGATCCTTCATGCAGCCTACGTCAAACAAGGAATCCAATTCATTATTAAAGAGAATCGGCGAGTTGGATTTAACGAAGCCCGCGGTTTGCGGCAATTCTTCGAAAAGTCCGAGCCGCCCGCCCAGGAACATGTCGATTGACATGACCGAACGTTCGCGGATGGAGTCGATCGGCGGGTTGGTGACTTGGGCGAAGAGCTGCTTGAAATAAGTGTAGAGGAGACGCGGGCGACGGCTGATGAAAGCGAGCGGAGTGTCATCTCCCATCGATCCGTTCGCTTCCATGCCAGTTTCGGCCATGGGCTTGAGGATGACATCGAATTCGTCCTTGTCGTATCCAAACGCGAGCTGCTGGCGAAGATCTTCGTCTTCTGTCTTGGCTTGCTGGATACTGGAATTTTCGGAAAATTCGTGGATGTCGGTCAGATGCTCTTGGCACCACTTCTTGAATTTCGGGTCGCTGCCGATCGCTTCCTTGATCTCGTCGTTTTCGAGAAAGCGTTTCTCTTCAAGATCGATCGCGATCATCTTGCCCGGACCGAGCCGACCGGAGCGAACGGTCTTCATATCGGTCTCGTCGATGAGTCCCAGCTCGGAAGCCAGGAGGACGGTGCCATCGTCATAGATCTTGTAGCGCGCGGGGCGCAGGCCGTTGCGGTCTAGCGAAGCGGCGACGTAGCGTCCGTCGGTGAACGCGATCGCCGCAGGGCCGTCCCACGGTTCGAGCATGCAAGCGTGGTACTCGTAGAATCCTCGGAGCTCTTCGCTCAGGTGGTCGTTAACTTCCCAGGCGGGCGGCATCATCATCATCGCCGATTGCATGGCACTGCGTCCGCCTAAAGTAATGAGTTGCAAGGCATTGTCGAAGCTGGCGGAGTCAGAAAGGTCGGGCTGGATAATGGGTCGAAGGTCGGAGAACCGGTCTCCCCAGATGCCGTGGATATTCGAGCGCTCGCGGGCCCGCATGAGGTTGCGGTTGCCTCGGATGGTGTTGATCTCGCCGTTGTGGGCCATCATCCGGAACGGCTGGGCGAGGTGCCAGAACGGGAAGGTGTTGGTGGAGTAGCGCTGGTGGAAAATCGCGAATGCGGTCTCGTATTTCTCGTTCTTCAGGTCCTTGAAGTAGGGCCGCATTTGGGGCGAGTTGAGCATGCCCTTGTATATAATGGTGCGGTTGGAGAAAGAGCAGATGTAGAAATCCTCGATCTCTTCGTCCATCGCCCGGCGTTCCGATACTTTCTGGGCGAGGAGGAGTTTCCGTTCGTAGGCGGTGACGTCGAGGTCGTCGGTCTTGGCGATGAGGACCTGCACGATACGGGGCTGGGTTTCCTTGGCTTTTATGCCAAGGCAGTGGTCGTCAACCGGGACGTCGCGCCAGCCGAGAACGCTGAGGCCTTCGCCCTTGATCGCGTCTTCGACGATTTTCTTGATGTGCGCCTGGGCGTACTCGTCGTCCTTGGGAAGGAAGATGACTCCGACGCCGAGGTCGTCGTTGCTGTAGAGGTGCTTGCCCTTTTCCTCGAGATGCTCGCGGAACAGCTTGTAAGGGATCTGGGTTAGGATGCCGGCGCCGTCGCCGGTGATCGCGTCCGCGTCGATGGCGCCGCGGTGGGCGAGATTCTTGAGCGCCTGGATGGTCTTTTTAAGAAGACCGTGGGATTTCACGCCGTTGATGTTGGCGAGGAAGCCGACGCCGCACGCGTCGTGCTCGTATTCCTTTTTGTAAAGTGGAGACGCTTTGATCTTATTCATATGGTAGTAGTGTCGTGTGTACGTTCTTGGACTTGCGGGAGCTGAGGTGTCAGAAGATCGCAAAGGCCGGAATCTTCATCCGGCCTCTGGCAGCGCTGTGGCTCGATCTGTGGTTTGCCGACTAGAAGAAGCGGACGGGCTGCGATTGCGGTCCGCGCATGCGTTCATGCTCCTCGTCCGAACAGCCGCGATCCGTTGGGGAGTCGGCTGATTTCGCCGACGAGCCTACGAGGCTGTTCTTCAGCATGTACTCTTCGACCTCTTCCCCGCTGACGTCCGCCAGCATAATGCCGTCGATCTCGACGCATGGAGAAAGGGGTTGTCCGGATTTAGCGACCATCTCGGCATAGTTTTCCTGGCTGTTGATGATGTCTATGTCCTCATACTCGAGTTCGTATTTGGTCATAATGGCGCGAACGCCCATGCTCCAACCGCATTGTGGTTTCAGGTATGCTTTAATCTTCATGTGTCGTGGTGGTTGCAGGTTCCGGGGCCCAATCTAAGGCCGAGAGCCGTCATGTTCAAGCCGCGGAAGCACACTCTTGCAAGAATTATTGCATTCTCCCGGCGATCGCAGGGTGTTCCTGGCGGTAATTTGGATAATTTCCAGGCGTCGGACAGCCAATGTCCGGGGCGTAGCGTATTATGTTTCGTGAACGGGCGCTTATTCTTGCACCTTCTGGAGCGCGAATTCAGATTCAGTCCCGTCCGAAATTGAAATCCTAAAAATAACTCACACGAAACAATATGGCAAAACCATCCAGGGCTGAACTCCCCTCATCCGACAATAAAGAGAAGAACGTGGAAATGGCGATGTCCGCCATTACCAAGCAATTTGGCGAGGGCTCTATCATGAAGCTGGGAAGCGGCTCTCACATGAAGGTGGAGACGGTTTCCACCGGATCGCTTTCCGTCGATCTCGCTCTCGGAGTGGGCGGATTGCCGCGCGGGCGCATTTGCGAAATCTACGGTCCGGAATCGTCGGGGAAGACGACGCTTTGTCTCAATGTGATCGCCGAGGCACAGCGCCGGGGCGGAATCGCGGCGTTTATCGACGTTGAGCACGCGCTCGACCCGAAATACGCCCGCACGCTCGGAGTGAATATCGACGAGCTGCTGGTATCGCAGCCGGATTGCGGCGAGGACGCACTCAATATCGCGGAAACGCTGATCCGGTCGAATTCGATAGACGTGATCATTATCGACTCGGTCGCCGCGCTGGTTTCACGGGCTGAGCTCGATGGGCAAATGGGCGACGCCACGGTGGGCTCGCAGGCTCGAATGATGAGCCAGGCGATGCGCCGGCTTACGGGCATCGTGAACAAGACCGGGTGCATCTGTATGTTCACCAATCAGATACGGGAAAAGATTGGCGTAATGTTCGGCAGTCCGGAAACGACTCCTGGCGGGCGGGCATTGAAATTTTTCGCGTCGATCCGCATGGATATCCGCCGCATCGGGCAGATCAAAGACACCTCCGGCGCGGTTATCGGAAATCGTACTCGCGTGAAAATCGTGAAGAACAAGGTTGCGCCGCCATTCAGGGATTGCGAATTCGACATCATGTACAACGAAGGCATTTCTCGGATGGGCTCGATCGTCGATCTGGGTGTTGAGCACAAGATCCTCGAGAAGAAGGGCGCCTGGATTTCCTACCAAGGCGATCTGGTCGGACAGGGTCGCGAGGCGGCGAAGGCGTTCCTCACTGAGAATCCGGAGATCACTGAGAAGGTTTCGAAAGCTATCATCGAAGCGGTCAACCCGGCGCCAGTTGAGAAAAAGGAACTCGAAACTGCTAAGGCAAAGTAGTCCGGGAAGATTGGAATTTTCAAGGGACCGCTTCGGCGGTCCTTTTTTGTTTGTAGAGCGAAGCGTTTTTGACCACGAAAGAATCGAGAGTCGCGGAAGCCATGATTAAAGTATGCATCGTTTAGATACAATTGTTGCCGTAGCGACTCCGAAGGGAGAAAGCGCGATCGCGATGTTGCGGGCGAGCGGTCCCGATTGCGCGAATCTAGCACAGTCGATTTTCAATCGGAAGCGCCCCGCCCCGCCCCGCTATTCGTATCACGGGACTTACGTCTCGATTGACGGCGAGGCGCTCGACGATGTCGTCTATTGCTTCTATCAAGAGCCGAAGTCATTTACCGGAGAGGACACTTTGGAAATCATGTGCCACGGCAATCCGCTGATCGCCTCTAAAGTGTTGGAGGATCTGCTTGCTCGCGGATGCCTTCAGGCCGAGCCGGGCGAGTTTTCGCGGCGTGCATTCTTGAACGGGCGGATGGATTTGACCCAGGCGGAGGCTGTGATGGAGCTGATCCAGGCCCGGAGCGACAAGGCGATTAAAGCGGCTAATAATCAGCTAAGAGGCGCGTTTGGCAGGCAGCTGGGGATGCTTAAGGACAAGCTGTTAAATAGCGTTGCCGCGATTGAAGCGTACATCGATTTTCCCGAGGAGGATCTTCCTGCCGAGCAAAAACAAGCGCACGTCGATGGTATCCAGAAATTGGTGACCTATTGCTCGCGATTGATCGACAGCAGTCGGTACGCGGCGTTCTTGAGAGACGGAGTTAAGACACTTATTCTTGGCGAGCCGAATGCGGGTAAGAGCTCGCTTTTGAATCAGCTCTTGGGGTTCGAGCGAGCGATCGTGAGCGAGGAGCCGGGCACGACGCGCGACTTTCTTCGAGAGCGCGTTATCATCGGAGAGCATAGTATACAGTTGCTGGATACGGCGGGTCTTCGCGAGGCTCAGAGCGGTATCGAGCGAGAAGGAATTCGCAGAACTATAGAGCTTGCGGAGGAGGCTGATATTTTCCTGCTTGTGGAGGACTCCACCCTCCCCTCCCCTGAACTTCCAGACGCGATCGCCGACCGGCTTTCGGCGGATAACTGCATCGTCATTCGAAACAAGATCGATCTGGGGAATGCGGTTGCGGCGAATGATTCGTTTGGGTCTTTTCGGCAAGTCGATTTCTCGGCACTGAAGGGAGAGGGTCTCGACGCGTTAAGAGATGCGCTCGTCTCGTTGATCGATTCGCATTTCTCGACCGACGAGGACGACCTGATCTTGGTGAATGCCCGGCATAACACGGCGTTGAACGAGTTGAAGGATTGCTTGGGCTCCGCTCTGGCGAAATTCGAGGCGGATGATGCAGCGGAGTTGGTCGCGAGCGATATGCGTGGCGCTTTGGACGCGATCGGAACGATCCTCGGTAGGATTGATAACGAGGCAATGCTGGATGTTCTCTTTTCTTCTTTCTGTATTGGGAAGTAATAAGTACCTTGGCAACTGGAGCTTACAGCTTTCTTTACATTATATTTACAGGTTATTCCCAATCTTTTTCGCGCTTGAGGTCCCCTACTCTTCCCGTATGGTTTGGCGGCCATGAATAGCCGTCGAGATCCCTATGATGTCATTGTTTGCGGCGCGGGACATGCCGGTTGTGAAGCCGCCCTAGCCTCCGCGCGTATGGGAGCTCGTACGCTCATTTTGAGCGGCAACATAGACACGATCGCGGCGATGAGCTGCAATCCCGCGATTGGCGGCGTGGCCAAGGGGCACATCGTTCGCGAGATCGACGCTTTGGGCGGCGAGATGGCTGTGAACGCGGACGTGTCGGCAATACAGTTTCGAATGCTCAACGCCTCAAAAGGCGCGGCGGTGCACTCCCCTCGTGCCCAATGTGACAAGAAAGTCTACGCGCTTCGGATGAAGCACGTGCTGGAGCATCAAGAGAATCTCGACGTTTTCCAGGCCACTGTGACGAGCTTGATCTTCAAGGGCGATTCGATTGTCGGTTGTCGCACGAATCTCGATGTCGATTTCTTCGGGACAACGGTCATCATTACGACGGGCACATTTCTTCGCGGATTGATGCATATCGGGAAGAATAAGAACGAAGGCGGCCGTATGGGCGATCATTCGGCCAAGACGCTTTCGAGCAGTTTTCTGGAAGCCGGGATCGAACTGGAGCGGCTCAAAACCGGGACGCCGCCGAGGCTTTTGGGGCGATCAATCGACTTTTCGAAGCTCGAGTCTCAGGCCGGAGATCTCGATCCGACGCTGTTCGCGTTCTACGACACGCGTGACGATTCGGACATGTTCCACGTGGAACATCACGGCGAAACCTTCGCCGGCTGGGCGCCTGGGACGGATCAAGTTTCCTGTTGGATCACGTATACGACGCAAGAAACGGCGGATATTGTGAACCGAGATCTGCATCTGTCGGCGATGTACGGCGGAGAAATCGAGGGTTCGGGGCCGCGGTATTGTCCAAGCATCGAGGACAAATTCGTGAGATTCGAGGGCCGATCGCGCCACATGCTCTTCATCGAGCCCGAGGGGCGAAACACGAACGAATACTACATCAACGGGCTTTCGACGAGTTTGCCGTTCGACACGCAGCTTGAAATGATCGCCACGATTCCGGGTCTGGAGAACGCTCATTTGCTGAGGCCGGCCTATGCGGTCGAGTACGATTTCGCCCCTCCAACGCAGATATTTCCACATTTAGAGTCGAAGAAGGTGGAGAATCTCTTCTTTGCGGGGCAAATCAACGGGACTTCCGGCTACGAGGAGGCCGCGTGCCAGGGACTTGTGGCGGGAGTCAATGCGGCGCTAAAGGTTAGGGGGGACGATCCTTTCGTTTTGAAACGCTATGACGGGTACACGGGTGTATTGATCGACGATTTGGTGACGAAGGGAACGTCCGAGCCGTATCGGATGTTCACGAGTCGAGCGGAGTATCGATTGCTCTTCAATCACGGCAGTTCGGAGCTGCGGATGTTGGAGTACGCTAAAGCGTACGGTCTGCTGCCGGATTCGCGCATTGCGAAGATTGAGGAGAAGAAGCAGGGAATTGAGAAGGCTGTGAAGTGGATGGAGACGAATCGGCGAGGGGAGCAAACCTGGGCGACTTTGGTGCGACGCAACGATGACGATTTGGAATTGCCGGACGAGATCTCTAGATTGCCGGGTCCGGTGTTGAGCGAGGTCTTGTACCGTATCCGTTACGACGGCTATCTGAAGCGAGAGATGAGGCAGGTTGAAAAGCTCAATAGCGTCGAAACGATTCGCGTTCCGAGTGGCTTCGATTTCTTGTCGGTCCGTGGTTTGAAGAAGGAGTGCGCCTTGAAGCTGAACCAGTTGAAGCCGGCCAATCTTGGGCAAGCGAGTAGAGTGAGTGGAGTGAATCCAGCGGACATCAGCATCCTGATGGTCGCGTTCGGAAAGATTTAAGGCGCTAAACAGTAAAAGGTTACGAGTTTAAAACGGATTCCTCGGCTCATATCCCGGGACTATCAAGTGTCACTGAATTGTAACCGTTCAGCGGTTGCGCTTGGTCAGGGAATCACGACAATTCCGATTATTGCATTCCAATCCATGGTCGCTACAGAACAGCCAAAGAGAATACTTGTTGTCGATGACGAGGTCGATGTGACCGAGCTGCTCAGCTATAATCTGAGGAAGCAGGGATTCGAGGTCGAGTCGGTCAACGAGCCTCGGTTCGCGCTGGAGACGGTTCGGGTCTTTCGGCCGGACCTGATCGTGCTGGACGTAATGATGCCCGAACTTAGCGGGATCCAGGTTTGCCGCATGATCCGTCAGGATGAATCGGCCCGTGCGATACCGATTATCTTCCTGAGCGCGAAGACGGAGGAGGGCGATCGAATCGAGGGATTCGAGTCGGGCGCCGATGATTACGTCTGCAAGCCGTTTAGTCCTAAGGAGTTGATCCTCAGGATAATAGCAGTTCTCAAGCGGGCAGGGGAGAGCAGCGAGGAAGAAGACGGGCGGCTCGAGCTCAACGGAATCAGAATGGACGTTGAGCGGCATCTAGTCGAAGTGCGTCAGGCCCCGATCGTGCTGACGGCGACGGAATTCAAATTGTTGAAGCACTTGATGCAGGAGCATGGGAAAGTGCAGACTCGCGAAGCGTTGCTCCAGAAGGTGTGGAACTACGAGGACGGCGTGGAGACGCGAACGCTGGACACGCACATGCGGCGTTTGCGCGAAAAACTGGGCGACGAAGCGTCTTGGCTTGAGACTGTTAGGGGAGTGGGCTATCGGATGGTGAAAAGTCGATAGTCCTTGATGTCATACGTTTTTCTAGCAATCGCCGTGATTTTGGCGGCTTATTTCGCGAGCAAGTTCTTCAAGCAGAAGTACGCGATTCGCTTGCTGGCGGAGTCGTTGGAGACGCGCACCTCGATTTTGACGCATTCCAGGGAGTTTCGGGAGACGAGCGAAAGCTGGAGCAAGCTCGTCGACGAGCTTAATCATCTGTTGGAGGAGATTGGCCGCCTAGACAAGCAAAGCAGCGGGCGGCTGAGGCAGATCGAAACGACGCTGGGAAGTCTGCAGGAAGGCGTTCTAATCATCGATCGCGATAACTACATCTTGTTGGCGAACAAGAAGTTGCAGCTAACGTTTTCCGACCTGCGAGATTGCGAAGGCAAACGGCTGGAAAGCGCTTTCCACAGCTCGGAGTTCCTAGAGTTCATTCACGAAGTGAAGCGCGATGGCGTCGGAAGAAGCAAGGAGCTGGTATTCAGGGAAGCCCAAAAGGAGATCTGGATGGAGGTCTCGGTTTCGATGCTGGAAGTGGCGGAAGAGGGGAGTGCTCCTTGGTTTCTCTTTGTGCTCCATGATATTACGCGGCTAAAAGAGCTCGAGAGCGTGCGTCAGCAATTTGTCGCCAACGCCTCCCACGAACTGAAGACTCCGGTGTCGGTGATCAAGGGGTACGCGGAGACGCTCTTGTCGGATCACGGAGAAATGGAGGAGTCCGACCGCGGTCGTTTTCTCGAGACGATACACCGTCATTCGGAGCGTTTGGCCTTGCTCATCAATGACTTACTGAGCCTGTCGCGTCTTGAGAGCGATGCTAGGACACTGGATTGGGCTCATCGCGACATCTTCGAGTGGCTTCGGGAACTGCGTGTGGAATACCGCCAGAATCTAGAATCGGAGGGGCGAGAATTCGCGTTCGAGCTGCCGGAGAATTTGGAGGCGGACGTTCGTTGCGACACTCTGAGAATGCGGCAGGTTCTCGACAATTTGGTCGAAAACGCCTGCAAGTACACGCCCGCTGGCGGAGCGATCTCCTTGGGTGGAGCGGTTGTCGATGGCAACGCGCAGATTTGGATTGCGGACGAGGGGCCGGGCGTTCCGGAGAGGGATGTGGCGAAGATTTTCGAGCGATTCTATCGAGTCGATAAAGGCCGCTCCAGAGACACGGGTGGAACGGGCTTGGGGCTCAGTATCGTGAAGCATATTGTCGATTCGCACGGCGGAAGAATTTGGTCGGAAAATGTTGAGGGAAAAGGACTTAAAGTAGTTTTACGCCTTCCGATGGCGAAAAAAGAAGCAAGTGCTCCGCTTGTTTGAATTGTTAGCAAATGGAGCGTGCCGTAGTCAGTCGCCCATGCCTTTAGAAGCGCATTTGAAGCACGTCGAGAATCGCAAGTCGCTGTTGAAGCAGCAGCTTGAGGAACTCTTCGTCGAAGCTCAATCCATCGTCCTGGAGATCGGTTGCGGGCACGGGCATTGGTTGACAGACTACGCGGCGGATCATTCCGAGGAGATTTGCCTGGGGATCGACATTATCGGCGATCGCATTGAACGAGCGAACCGAAAGGCGACTCGGGCGCGGCTGGCGAATGTCCACTTTCTCAAGGCGGAAGCGATGGAATTGCTAGAGCTGCTGCCGGAGAGCGTTACGATAAAGTCGTCTTTCATTCTCTTTCCCGATCCTTGGCCGAAGAAGCGCCACTGGAAAAACCGCATTATGAATCCGGACTTCCTCGGACTGTTGGCTGACCGCTGTCTGGCGAAAGCCACGCTGCATTTCCGGACGGATCACGCGGACTATTTCGAATGGACGGAATCGATGACGGAAACTCTTGAGCGATGGCGAGTCGCTCCGGACGAGAAATGGCCTTTCGAGCGAGAGACTGTATTTCAGGCGAGAGCAGAAACGTTTCAGTCGATGATTCTCGCCAAAGCCTGAAGCCCGGCTGGTCCTTCAGAAGAATTGGGTCGGCTCAGTTGTAGGTGGCGATGGCGACTACTTGCAGGGCGAGCGCCATGAAAAGCAGAACGACGCAGAAAAGATAGAACGTGTCGAACGACCGGCGCTTGCGGAGCGGTTTCGCGGGAGCCTTCCGCGACTTCGGATTTAGGGTTGGCTCGGGCCCGCGTTTCTTGTCCTTCAATTCGAAGAACGCGTCGGTAATGTTTTTCTCCGGCATAATTAGGTGTTGGCGGGTTTTGCGGATTGGCTAGGAAAAGATTGGCGCGACTGAGCTATTAGCAATCTTTCTAGCTCGGACATTATTTACTACAATTTCAAACCATATTATTGGAATATGTGTTTAGAGAGTTGACGCACCCAAATCGTTCCATCAACAAGACTGCTTCTTAAGGCCACACCGCTATTGAGATGCGAATTAATAAGAAAATTTCAGTCCTTCTAGCTCTCGCAAGCGCTCATGCAGCGCAGCCAATGGCGAACGCGGCTCTTTCGACCAAAGCGACGGCGGTTGGAGAAATGTTCGGGTTGCCGATTACGAACAGCATGATCACAAGTTGGGTCGTTTCGCTTCTAATAATAGTAGTGATCCGTTTGATGATTCGAACGCCGCAACTGGTCCCGACGCGCGGACAGGCGATAGTCGAGAATCTCGTCGAAGGCGTTTTCAATCTGATTGAGCCGATCACTGGCAAGGCGGCAGGCAAGGCGGCATTCCCACTTTTGATCGGGCTTTTCACCTTTATTCTTATTCAGAATTGGAGCGGATTGTTTCCTGGCGTCGGCACGATCGGCACGCACGACGAGCTTGGCCATTTCGTCCCGTACATTCGCCCAGGCAATGCCGATCTCAACGGCACTGCGGCGCTTGCAATCGTCTCGATGATCGCGTGGGTTTATTTCATTTTCAAGTATGCGGGGCCGAAGATAATCGCTTATGATTTGTTCGGCAACAAGGCCAACAAGAAGGACGTCCCGACGGCGCTCTATTATTTTCTGTTCCTCGTTTTCGGAGCGGTTGGGATCATTGAAATCATCTCGATAATCTTCCGGCCGATTTCTCTTTCGTTCCGGCTTTTCGGGAATGTTTTCGGCGGAGAGAATCTGCTTCACGCGATGACCGGCATCTACAAATGGGGACTGCCGGTACCGTTTTACTTTCTCGAGCTGCTAATCGGATTCGTCCAGGCACTCGTTTTCACCTTGCTCGTCAGCGTTTACATCGGACTCATTTGCAATCACGGCGACGAAGAGCATCACTAATATAATACAGACACTTTTGGTGCCGGGACCATATTCAACATGTGGGCGGCATTATCGAAAGCTAGGAAATAACAAATAACCAATAAACGAAATGTTTGAAATCATCGCAGAAATCACAGGCAGCATCCAAGGCGGACTTGGCTGTTTCGGAGCAGCAATTGGCGTAGGCCTAATCGGAGCCAAGGCGGCGGAAGCCGTTGGTCGCAACCCAGGCGCTTCTGGCGGAATCCTCGTTCAGTCCATCATCGGTATGGCGCTGGCGGAAGCGGTCGCGTTCTACGCGCTCTTCCTCGGCAATTAATAATTTGCATCCTTTCGCGTCGGCTCTTCGATAGGGTCGACGCTTCAATTTCTTTAATCTTTCAAAACATCGGCAAATGGCATTCCTCCCAACAATTCTCGCAGCCGCCACCGAGCATGGCGTCGAAGCGGATGGTGGTGTTCTTCAGCAGTTCGGCGTTGAGTGGCCCTTCCTGATTTCGCAGATCATCAGCTTTTGCGTAGTCGTCTTCGTCCTCTACAAATTCGCGTTCAAGCCTGTTCTGGCCACGATCGACGAACGGCAGACGAAGATCGCGGACGGCCTGAAATACGCTGAGGAAATGCAGGTGAAGCTAGCCGAGGCTGAAAACCAGCACAAGGCGCTTATCCAAAAGGCGTCGCTTGAAGCGCAGCAAATCGTCAACGACGCTCGCGCCATAGCCGAAGAGAGGATCTCCAATTCCGCCCAGGAGGCGGTCGGCCGCGCGGAAGAAATCATGACCAAGGCCGAGCAGCAGATCGAACTCGACCGTAAAAAGATGCTCGCCGATGCGCGCAGCGAAATCGCTCGCCTCGTGGTCGCGACTACGAGCAAGGTGCTTTCCAAGGAGCTTTCTCCGGATGACCGGAACCGTTTTACCGACTCCGCTAGTTCCAGTCTCGTCGAATCGAGCAACTAGTATTTGAATTTCAATGACCCAAAAAAAGCAGATCAAGGAATTCGCTAAACAGCTCCTCAAGTTCAGTCTCGAGGGTAGCGACTTGTCTGCGGAGCGTGTCGACGGCGTTTTGAAGTCGCTGGAAAAGAATCCGCCACGCCACCACATCGCCGTCCTCAAAGCGTACCTGAAACTGGTCGAACGCGAAGTGGCGAAGAGCACTGCCGAGATTAGCCACGCCGGAGAGCTGAGCGCTGCGGCGATTGAAGCGATCTCCAGGCAGCTTTCCGCGAAGTACGGGCGAAACATCGCCGCCATTACGCGCGAAGATCCGAACTTGATCGCCGGGCTACGAGTAGTAGTCGACTGCGACGTCTACGACGCCTCCATCGCAAGCGCCCTTCAGACGCTTGAAACTTCACTTTCCTAATTCTCCTTAAGAATCCATTTATTAAATACAGAAGATCATGAGTTCCGTCATCGAGCAGATCGAACAGCAAATAGCTAACCTCCAGACCAAAACGGTCGCCAGCAATACCGGGAAGATCCTAACGGTGGGCGACGGCGTCGCGAAAATCGACGGCTTGTCCGAGGTCATGTATAACGAGATGATCGAGTTTCCAGGCGGAACGATCGGCATCGCGCTTAATTTGGAGGATGACGAAGTGGGAGCGGTTATTCTCGGCGAGTCGAATCACCTCAAGGAAGGCGACGAAGTCAAATGCACGGGCACGCTTCTTTCCGTTCCTGTCGGCAAAGGACTACTTGGTCGCGTAGTGGATTCGCTGGGACAACCGGTTGACGGCAAGGGACAGATCGAATCTTCCGAGACCAATCCCGTCGAGAAAATCGCGCCGGGGATTATCGAGCGCAAGTCGGTCGACCAGCCGCTCATGACTGGCATCCAGGCAATCGATTCGATGATTCCAATTGGCCGCGGCCAACGCGAGCTCATAATCGGCGACCGCGGCACTGGCAAGACGACCATTGCGATCGATACGATCATCAATCAGGCGAACATCAACAAGGTGGGCCTCGCTTCGGGCGATCCTGATTTCCGCCCGGTTTACTCGATCTACGTCGCGGTTGGCCAAAAGAATTCCAATGTTGCTCGTACGCTAGGCGTTCTAGAAGAGAAGGGCGCCCTCGAGTACACAATTATCGTTTCGGCTCCAGCGGCAGAGGCTGCAGCGAATCAATACCTGGCGCCCTACGCCGGCGCGGCGATGGGAGAGTGGTTTATGTCGAACGGCATGGACGCGCTCATCGTTTACGATGACCTTACTAAGCACGCGGCGGCTTATCGCCAAATGTCTCTCGTCTTGAAGCGTCCATCGGGTCGCGAAGCGTATCCGGGCGATGTGTTCTATTTGCACTCGCGGTTGCTGGAGCGTTCGGCTCGGGTCAATCCGAACAACGGAAACGGCTCGCTCACCGCGCTTCCGATCATCGAAACACTCGCAGGTGACCTCGCCGCTTACATCCCAACCAATGTGATCTCGATAACCGATGGACAGATCTTTCTGGAAACCGATCTTTTCAACCAAGGCATCCGACCGGCGGTATCGGTGGGACTATCGGTTTCTCGCGTAGGCTCGGCGGCTCAGCAAAAAGCGACCAAGCAAGTGGCCGGCAAGATCAAGCTAG
>JAJFLS010000633.1 GCA_021772595.1 Opitutales bacterium | reverse complement strand
CCGCGAAGTAGATCGCGAAATCAAGCGGATCGAGGAACTCCATCGCGAGCATCTATGCAAAACCCGGACGCCTAAATGGCCCAAATCCTGTATCGAAGCGAATCTCGCCCTTGCAGGAATGCGTAACTAACTCCCGGATTCGAAGCATCCGAACCCGTCCTGCCCCTAGCAGCGACCCCCTCCGGCTCTTATGCCAGCGCAGGAGAATGCCTTGCCACTAACGCGTCGAGCGATTAGACAAGGCGGACATGCGAAACCCTTTTCAACGCTTTGGCCAGCTGGGAAGGCTTATCTGCTCTCTCGCGATCCTGATCGGTTCCTTTGCGGTGAATTCGCGCGGCGATAGAGACTCCGACACGCGCTACGCGATTGAACGCTATAGTCGATTGATTCAAGAGCATCCCGATTCCGCAGATGCCTATCAGCAACGCGGAGTCGCCCATTTCCAACTGGGCAACATGGATCAGGCCATCGCGGATTTCGATCAAGTCATCGAGCTTTTTCCAGAGCAGGAACCGCATCATTGGCAACGTGGTATTTGTTATTATTACGCCGGTGAATTCCAGAAAGGCGAGAAACAGTTCGAGATGCACCAGACCGTAAATCCTCGCGACGTTGAAAACGCCGTATGGCACTTCATTTGCAAGGCCAAAACGGATGGGGTGGACGCGGCTCGAGAAGCGCTTATCCCAATCAGCCGCGACCCTCGAACTCCCATGATGGAAATCTGGAACCTCTTCGCTGGAAACGGAAAGCCTCAAGACGTTCTCGACGCTGCCAAATCCCGACAAGCCCTATGCTACGCTCACCTATACCTGGGCCTATATTATGAATCACACGATCAACAAGCGCTCGCAAAAAAACACATCCAGCAAGCCGCCGGAGAGTATTCAATGGACAATTACATGGGAGACGTCGCTCGCGTCCACGATAGAATGCTCGAGTAGGAGCGGATTTATACCGCGATATCGACCTGGAAATCGCAGAATATACCTGCCCCTACAAACCCTCCAGAAGACTGCCAATTCATTCCTCCTACAAAAGTAGTACTGTACATTTATCAAAAAATAAGCAACTTTATCAGAGTGAGTGGTGTAGAAGAGTCTAGCAGGAGGACGAATGCGGAGATAATTCTATTATACTCGCCTTACAACCCAACTCTCCTGTCGTGAATCTAGACCGCAACACAACAGTCATGAAAACAAGCCTCTTTCTAATTATTTTGGTCCTAACAAGTCTATCGATGACGAGTTGCACCTCTTCGAATTCGAAGGAAAAAGACGCAGAAACGACAAACAAAGATACCGCATCTGAGAAAAAGGACAAAGACGGGAAGGAAGCCGAGATAACCGAGATCCCCGTAAATATCGCGCCGGCGGAACGAGGAGAGATTTCGGCGTTCCTCGAATTCGATTCCATTCTCGAAACCGAAAGCGCCGTAGAGATCTACGCTGAGTCGAATGGTCTAATCACAAAAATTCTCGCCGAGGTCGGCGATCCCGTGGAAGCCGGTCAACTCCTTGCCCAGCTTGAAAACGAAGAACAAGAAGTCAACCTGAGGGAATCGCTTTCGCGGTACAAGCACCTCCAGTCCAAATTCAAACGGACCGAAGATCTCTTCGAAAGAAACCTGATCAACCAGCAGGAATACGACACGGAAATTTTCGATCTCGAACAGGCAGAGATAAACTACGAACGCTCCCGTATCCGACTCGAAGATACTCTGATCCGAGCCCCCGTCTCCGGCATCATCTCGAAACGCCTCACTCAATTGGGCGAGCGAGTCACCGCGAGCAAAAAACTCTACACGATCATGAATCCGGACGAGCTGTTCGCCCAAGTGAATATTCCGGCCCAGCACATGCTCTCGATCCAAAAGGGGCTTCCCTCTGAAATCGTTTCGGAAATCATCGAGGGCATTTCCTACCAGGCCAGCGTCAAACTAGTCAGCCCGACTATCGACCCCAGCAGCGGGACGTTCAATGTGAAGGTCGTGGTAGACAACAATGGCTCTATGCCGATCTACCCAGGTATGTTCGTCAACGTCCTCCTGATTCTGGATACGAAGAAGGACGTCGTCCTAATCCCCAAAAGCGCGATCGTGCACGAAGGAGAACGCACCTACGTCTACAAGGTCGAGGAGAACCTGGCCCATAAGATCCCCTTCCACCCAGGCTACGCGAACACCGACAGCGTCGAATCAACTTCGGGGATCGAAGAAGGAGAACAGATCATCGTGCTCGGCCACAACGCGCTCAAAGACGGTGCTAAGGTCAAGATAGTGAGCGAAGCGTATTCCGCGGAAAAAACGCAAGAGACGGTCGCCGACGAGCCCGCCGAAGGCTAAACAGAACTACTTTCAGGCTAATCGAAAAATCTGCGATTCCTCTCCACCGTGAACAAGAAATCCGTTTTTGAAATAGCGACTCGGCGACCGGTCACGATACTGATGATCGTCATCGCCGTCTGCGTCTTCGGCTTCGTCTCTTACAAGAAGCTGCCGCTGACCTTGATGCCGGACATCTCCTACCCGAGTCTGACCATTCGTACCGAGTATCCCGGCACCGCTCCACAAGAAGTCGAGACTCAGATCTCCCAGCCGCTCGAACAGCAGCTTGCCATCATTTCGAACCTGGAGCGCATCAGCTCGATCTCTCGAGCCGAGCAGTCCGACATCGTGATGGAGTTCGCGTGGGACACGAACATGAGCGAAGTTTCGCAGGAGATTCGCGAAAAGCTCGACCGCGTAAGAATGCCGGATGAAGCCACGCGTCCGCTCATCTTGAGGTACGATCCGACGCTCGATCCGATCATGAGAATCGGACTGACCAGCCCCACCCTGCCCCTCGATGAACTCAGAATTTTCGTTGAAGACATCCTGCAGCGCGACTTGGAAGGCGAAGAAGGAATTGCCGCCGTCAAAGTCAAAGGCGGGCTCGAAGAGGAATATCAAGTCAACATCGATGAGCATAAACTCGTTTCGCTCAATCTCGATATTCAGCAAGTGAATACCAAGCTAACTCAGAACAACGTGAACGTTCCCGGCGGTCAGCTCAACGAAGGTGAGACGCGATACATGATCCGCACCTTGAACGAGTTTCAGTCGATCGAGGATATTTCCAACATAGCCATCGCCCGCAAAGGCGACGTCGACATTCGACTCCGCGATTTTGCAACCGTTGAGAAAAGCCACCAGGAAAAAGAAGTCATCACGCGAGTAACCGGGGTCGAAAGCATCGAGGTCGAGATCTACAAAGAAGCTAACGCGAATATTGTCGAGGTCGCCAGAGTCGTTCGAAACCGGCTCTTCGGTCTTCCCGAGCAAATTAAATACGTAAAAGAGCAGGCGGATAAAGAGTCGAAAAAGGCCGAGAAAGTAGCCGAAAAACTCGACGACGAAAAAAAGGACAATGCGAAAGGCGGTAAGAACCCCGCCCAAATTCGCCGCAATCACCTTCGCCTTACCGACTTCATCCAATACAAAATGCCCGAGGGCACCACGCTCGAAGTTCTCACGGACCAATCTCTTTTCATAAAAGCGTCGATAGACGAAGTGAAA
>JAJFLS010000632.1 GCA_021772595.1 Opitutales bacterium | reverse complement strand
CTGAGAGATTTGTACCAGGGCTTTTTTTGATCGGGGGCGGGGGTCGTCATTGGCGGGGAGGGGTTTGGGGAAGCGTAATAGTAGCTCAGCTCTTTAGCCTGAGGCTCGTAAGCTTGGAGATGCTCAGGCTGAAGCGCTGAGCTACTTTTTTGCCGTGTTCTTTCAAGAGCTAGAGGTAGGGTTTCATGAAATCGGTCAGGGAAACGGCTTCGCCGCGCTGGACCGATAGTTCCGCGCCGAGGCACATGCCGACGGACCAAAGCCCGTCGCGTGCGGTTGCGTGCGGCGGTCTGTTTTCGAGAAGGCACTGAGTGACGTGTTCGATTTGCTTCCGGAGTTCGAAAACCTCGCCGGAACTTTGTCCCAAGTTCGATTCGACGACATTTTCGCCATCGAAGATTTTCAGGAAATGTGTCGGATGCTCAGTGCGATCTTTGCTGCCGCTCCAACCCGCCCAGATTGCTCCTTTGGTGCCGGATACCTTGACGGTTTGGTGGTGCTCGAAAGCGCTGAGGGTTTGCGAAACGACGGCGTACGGGCCGCCTTGGAAATTCATGAGGCAGCTGAAGTTGTCATGAAGTTCTGGATGCGATGGATCGCGCGAGTTGGCTGTGGCGTAAACATTTTCGGGCTCGCCGGCCGACTCCAGATACCATCTCGCGAGATCGAAGAAATGAATGGGTTCCTCCAGAATCCAACTACCCACGCGATTGGAGTCGAAGCGCCAACCGTTGCTTCCAGGGCGGTAGGGTCGACGCGAAAGTTCTACGAGAACGTATTGAGGCTCCCCGATTACCCCGTCGTCGATGATGCGTCTTACTTGACCCCATTGTGATGACAAGCGCAGCTCGTGCCCGATAGCGATAGAGAGGCCCGCTTTGGCGGCTGTATTCTCGAGATCGCTGCATTCCTCGAGAGAAATGGCCATGGGTTTTTCCAAGAGGAGATTTTTCCCGGCGCGAAGAACCGCCATGCCGATGGTATGATGCTCGAAGCTGGGTACGACGACATCCACGATATCGATGTCGTCTCGCTTCAGCATCTCCTCGTAATTCTCGTAAATGGCGACATCGGGAAACTCGGAAGCAGCTTCGTCGCGTGACGACTTTGACGGAACGGAGATCGCGACTAGCTCGGCTCGTTCAGCCGATTCGATCGATCGGGCGTGGAAGCGGCCCCAAGCTCCGAAGCCGATAAGTCCGTAGCGTATGGGCGCGGCGGGCGGCGGTTGCTCGGAGGAACGGTTTGGCGAGGGCGAATCGATGCTCATTCTTGAAGGGGAGAGGAAGGGGGCTTAGGTCTCGGGGACGTACGATTTGATTAGAGAAGATACCTCTTGCCAATCAAGATCAAATTGATGCGATGGAGGAGTTAGGCGAGGATGTTTAGGAAATGAGTGAAATGCAAGAATCGTCCGAATCTCCAGGGATCGCAAAAAGCGCCACTGGCCAATCGATAAAGTTGCGAAGCGCGCAGCGAGCTGCGGAGGTGGCTTGGTTTTCGGCGCTGTGTGGTGACGACTACGAATTTCTCGGCGTGCCGGATGGGAAATTGCGAAGTAGCTTCGAGCATTGTAGTGATATTGTTAGGACGGCGGAACGGCTGGGCTATCAGAATATTTTGCTGCCGTCATCGTATCAACCGGGTCAGGACCCACTCTCCTTTGCTGCTGCCATGGCGGTGCAAACGAAGCGGATTTCCCAGCTCGTCGCTTTGAGGATGGGGGAGGTGCACCCGCCGATGTTGGCACGCGCGATTTCGACGGTCGATCACATCGCTCGCGGGCGTTTTAATATCAACATCATTTCCTCGGATCTTTATGGGATGAAGGAGGAATCCGAACTCCGTTATCGGCGTTCGAAGGAGACTATCGAAATTCTTCGACAATGCTGGACGAAGGACCAAGTCGATTTCGAGGGAGAGTTCTACAAGGTGAAGCTTCCCGATACGCTTCCAGTCAAACCGTACCAGACCGGGGGACCGCTGTTGTATTTCGGTGGGATATCGGATCCGGCGAAAGAGCTGTGCGCGCAATACTGCGACGTGTTTCTTATGTGGCCGGAGACGGAAGAACGATTGGGAGAGACGATGGCCGATATGACGCGACGCGCTGAGTCGTTTGGGCGTAGAGTCGATTTCGGTCTTCGTATCCACGTTGTTGTGAGAGAGTCGGAATCGGAAGCTAGAGATTACGCGCGCCGGCTCGTGTCCAAGCTGGACGGCGAGATAGGATTGGAGATAAAGCATAGAGCGCAGGACAGCGATTCGGCAGGCGTGCTGCGTCAGGACGCGCTTCGCGCGGATGCTGATCTAGAGGGCTACATCGAAGATCATCTTTGGAGCGGCATTGGGCGGGCTCGTTCCGGATGCGGAAGCGCTTTGGTCGGAGACCCGGATCAAATCGTGAGCAAACTCAATCGCTACATGGATATGGGGATACGGGCGTTTATCCTTTCGGGATATCCTCATGTAAGCGAATGCGAACTTTTCGCCAGGCACGTGTTGCCACGATTAGATTTTTGCAAGCTCGGTCAATTGTATGGGAAAATCACCGACGAAGAACCAGTGACACCATTGACGACAGCTCCGCGAGTTTAGCTGAAAGCGACGGTTCCTCGGGTGTAGGAGTGGGTTTACTCAGCGGTTTTAATTCTTTCTTTCTTGCGCAGCTCTGCTCTATCGTGGGTTAAACCTGCTCCTACAATTAGCGCAAATGTGTAGACTTCGACTTTTTGGATAGTCTCTTAGTGAGTGTCCAGTAAGACTCAAATCGTAGGGCCGGCGCTTGCGCCGTGCCGCGTATGAGAATCGTTCATAACCTTCGCGGCGTGTCGCAAGCGACAGCCCTACATCGGCAAACGCATTAATTCGAATTTATCAAACACTCTCTTAGCGACTGACCTGTTGAAAAACTCGCCAGGTGTAGCTGCCGAGGAATGCCATAATAACGAGATTGTATATCGACCGCGTGTAGTTCCAGAGGAAAAAGGCGAGTATTCCCAGTGTAATAAAACTAATGATACAAGTGAGTTTTATTCGGCTGGGGCCTAGTAGATCGCGCAGCATTTGTCCTCCGTCGAGTGGCAATACCGGGCAGATGTTTATAAAGGTCCAGAAGACATTGATTCCGACCATAGTTCCAACGAACTGATCGATTAAGGAAGGCGAAGCGTAGGGCGAAGATCCGGCTGGGAGGAGGAAAATGGCGATGGCGAAAAACACTACCGCAAGAGCGATGCTGGAGGCGGGTCCGGCGGCGGTCATGAGGATGCGGTGTTTCCGGGAAAAGGAGGCTCCTGGAAATGAGGACAGGCCTCCCATGCCGTTTAGCGAGACTTGGACCGAAGGAGCGCCAAATTTTAGACCGGCCAGAGCGTGCCCGAGCTCGTGTATGAGGATGGAGACAAATGCTGCCGCGATGAAGAGCAGGACACCCTGCCATTCTTGAGGAGTGCTAGCTCTAAGACCTCCTCCGAGAAAGGCGGCTAATAGAAAGAACCATCCTTGTACGGTGACAGGAATTTTGAAGATGGAGAATTGGAACATAGTTATTCACGATGATGGTAGGGCTGCTCATCCTTAAGCAACCGTAATTTTGAGGGATGATGAGGCTGCTTAGAGAGTGTCTAATAATTCCGAAAATCATCCCTCATATTCGTTGTAGATGACATGGGAGTTATGAAACACTCTCTTAGAAATTCCACGATCAGCGATCGCGGCTACAGAAAGAGACTCGAATGAGGCACGGCCTCGATGAATCGGGGATCTCAGTAGCGGCAAAAAGAAACACGCGACTTTATCTGGACAAGGCGAATGCCCAATTGACAGGCTTCGCCAATGCCCGATAATGGGCGGCTTAACCCCTTTATCTACCATGAAGAAAGACAACCCCTCAACGACGCCTAAGATTTCTCGGAGACATTTCGGGAAGATTTCCGCTACTGCGCTTGCAAGCAGCGCCTTTAGCTTCAGCATCCTCCCGAGCTATGCCCGGGGGAATTTGACCAAGCCGACTGTCGTGGGGATCGGTATCGGTGGAAAAGGCAGGACTGATATCACGCGTTCCGAAGAAGCGGGATTCCACATTCTCGGGCTAGTCGATACGGCAGACTCGACGAAAATGTCTTCGATGGAGATGGAGGATCGTCGGTTGAAGTCGGTAGTCGAAACCCGAAACCAGTATCCGGACGCGACCTTCTTTACCGACTACCGGGAGATGTACGAGAAACTTGGGGACAAGGTGGACGCGGTGATCGTTTCCACTCCGGATCACCATCACTTTCACGCGTCGACTATGGGAATGCAGCGCGGCAAACACGTCTATTGCCAGAAGCCTTTGACCCACGGCATTTGGGAAGCGCGCACGCTGGCCAGGCTGGCGAAAGAGACCGGAGTGAAAACCCAGATGGGCAACCAGGCCCATGCCAACGACCACATGCGACGTTGCGTTGAGCTGATCCGCGCGGGGGTAATCGGCCCGGTAAGGGAGGCTCACACGTGGACGAATCGGCCGATTTGGCCCCAAGGCTTCGCGAAGCCTCCGGCGAAGGAGAAAGTGCCGGCGTGGCTGGACTGGAAGCAATGGACTGGCCCGGCTCCATCGGTTGGATACAACGCGAATATTGCTCCGTTTTCATGGCGCGGATGGTGGGATTACGGCACCGGAGCGCTGGGTGACATGGCTTGCCACATTATGGACATGGCCTATTGGGCGGTCGATCCAGGATCGCCGAGTCAGGTGACCGCGCATCAGGCGGGAGCGACGAAGATTTCGCCGCCGATCAATTCGAAAGTGCTGTGGGAATTCCCGGCCAACAAGTACACCTCGAAACGCGGCTTCAAATTCAATTGGTACGACGGATATCTCGATGCGGATTTCGATCGCGAGACCTGGTCGCTTATAAAGCACAGCGAAGAGTACAATCATCCGGAAGCCAAGGTGCTGGACGGGATGGCTTTCCAGCAATTCGGAAGCGTCGTGATCGGCGAAAACGGCAAGCTTATTTTCAATCGTCAGCGCGAACGGTGGGTCGTCCGGACTCATGACGGAATCGACGGGTTCGACTGGCCGGATCAGACGATCGCTCGGGCGAAAGATCAGGACCCTTACAAAGAGTGGCACGACGCGATCACCGGAAAGATCGACCAGGCCGAGTCGCACTTCGGGCAATCCGGGTCGTTGACGGAGACCGTCCTCTTGGGCGTCGTCGCGCAGCGGAATCCCGATGAGAAACTCGAATGGGATTCCGGCAAGATGGAGTTCGCTGGCCGCCCGGACCTGGATAGCCTAGTCAAGCGCGACTACCGCAAGGGTTGGAATTTGAAGGTGTAGTTGGGGAGACCGTTTGTTCCGCTGACAGCTTACGCGTCGACCTAAGGCGTTTTTCCAAATGTAGGAGCCTGCTTGCAGGCGATTTCCTTCGCCATGA
>JAJFLS010000631.1 GCA_021772595.1 Opitutales bacterium | reverse complement strand
GCGAAGTCGAAGGCGACGCCTTCCTCCCCGAATTCGAAGACCAATTCCGCCTAGAATCCGTCCTCCAAGAAGAGCCCGAATTCGAAATCCGCCACTACGTCCGGAGCTGAGAGCTCCACGACTGTAGGAGCCTGCTTGCAGGCGATATTAAGGTAGGGATCGACTGCCAGGCGGTCCGCAACTCAACCAACGTGGCCCGGAGGGCGTTGAAAAAGTCAGCATATATTGAGGATTATTTGTAGGGGCTTCGCTTGCGAAGACCGCGTCCTTCAAGTTCGAGCTGCTTCTGCGGTCTTCGCGAGCGAAGCCCCTACGGATTTCGGCTTTTTCAAAACGCGGCCCGCCTGGCAGTCAGGCCGCTACCTTTACCTCACCGCTTCTTAGTAACCTGCGGCTTCGCGGGTGGTTCCGTCTCCAAAAGCCGGGTCATCTTCGCCAGAACCTTCGGCTGCGAAGCGGCCAAATTCCTCGTCTCAAGCGGATCTTTCTCGTAGTCGTAAAGCTCATACTCGGGCGTCGCGCTCGGGTCGTTTTGTCGGCGCCATTCCACCAATCGATAGCGCTCCGTTCGAATCGCTCGACCCATATAACCGCGTTTTGGATACGCATGGTAGGCGTACTCGCGGATACGTTTGCTCGGGTCTTTGAGCACGGGGGTCAGATCCAATCCGTCGATCGGCTGCGGACCGGTCGGCTTGGGCAAACCCGCTAGCGACGACAGCGTTGTATAAATATCCACGGTCTCCGCCATTTGTCGCGTACTCGTCTCTCCTTTTGTGACGCCCGGAGCGTGCACGATTATCGGAATTCGATTCGCCTGCTCGTGATTCGAATGCTTGGTCCAGGAACCGTGATCGCCGAGATGCCAGCCATGGTCGCCCCACAAAACAATGATCGTTTTCTCCTCGAGCCCGAGCGTTTCCACTTCATCCAGCACGCGGCCCACCTGCGCGTCCATATAACTCACGCTCGCATAGTAGCCGTGAATCAAATCGCGCTTCAAGTCGTCCTGGTAGATTACGTCTTCGATCGGAACTGGTTTGAAGGCGTTTATTTCGCCTTGCCGCTTCACCGCGTATGGCGGCGCTCCTTCCGGAGCTTTTTCGAATTCCGGCATCGGCAGCTTATCCCTGTCATACATTTCCCAATACTTGCGCGGAGCGGAGAACGGCAAGTGAGGACGAACGAAACCGACCGCCAGAAAGAAGGGCTGGTCCGACTCGGACGAAAGCGTTCGCAACCGGTCAACCGCATGCGAAGCGATCCGTCCATCCGCATAAGCTTCGTCGAGCACGTCCGCGTTTTCCCAAGCCGCTCCGCGAGGCAGGCTTCTTATCGGCACGCTGAATTCGTTGGTGAACAATGCCTCCTCGCGTGTGAGCTGGCGATGGTTGCTTTCAGGAAGAAGGTACTCGATCACCTTGTCCTTGAGATGCGGAACGCTCCACGACGCGTCGTCGTTCGTGTTGCCGTGGCCGATGTGGAAAACTTTCCCCATGGAGTGGGCGACGTAGCCGTTGTTGATGAAATGCTGAGGCAGCGTTACCGCATCGGGATAGACGTCGCGAAACTGAGAGCCGAAAGAGTAGAAGCCGCTCGAAGTCGAACGACTCCCCAACAGCAAATTGTACCGTGACGCCATGCAAACCGACTGGTTGCAATACGCCAGTTCGAAACGAGTCCCCATATCTGCTAGTCGATCGATATTGGGGCTCACCGCGACCTCATCGCCGTAGCATCCCAAAGCCGGTTTAAGGTCGTCGACGAGTATCAGGAGCACGTTCGGCTTCGACGATCGACCTTTCTGAGAAAGCGCATCTTCAAATCCGAAGAAAGCAAGGAGCAGCGAGAAAACGAAAACGCCTTTTGGCTTGGGGAGAGCGAATGACATGAGAGAGAACGATTTGAAAAGCGAAACGACGATTGGGAGCCCCTAACCTACCGAAACGAGGAACACTGGCAAGCGATGAAATATCGCGACTCTCCAATCTCGCCATTGACAGTTCCGCGCGCAATTCTAGCTTGATCCGGCACTTCATTCGAACCGATTAAAAATGGAAAAGACCATGTCACACTTCGATTCCGTAACTCTCGCTCCGGCAGATCCAATCCTCAGCATCACTGAGGCGTTCAAAGCCGATCCCAATCCTGAGAAAATCAATCTCAGCGTTGGCGTATTCGTAGATGATTCCGGCGTAACGCCGATCTTGGAAACCGTTCGCGAAGCGGAAAAACGCATCGTGAAAACCAACGCCACCAAGAGCTACCTCCCAATGACAGGCAGCCCGAACTACGCCGCTCTCACCCAACGGCTCTGCTTCGGCGATGCCCTCGCGGATTCGCTGGGCAGCCGTATCGTCACCGCCCATACGCCGGGCGGCACCGGCGCCTTGCGCGTCGCCGCGGATTTCATCAACGCCAATCTCGAATCGAAGAACATCTGGCTCAGCAATCCTACGTGGGCCAACCACAAGGGCGTTTTCGCCGCGGCAGGCCTTCAAGCGAAAAGCTACGCCTACTTCGACCAGGCGACTCTCAGGCTCGACTACCCCGCTTTCATCGAATCTATCAAGGCCATCCCCGCCGGTGAAGTCGTCGTCCTCCACGCGTGTTGCCACAATCCAACCGGCGCCGACCTCGCCCCCGCCCAATGGGACGAAGTCGCCGCCATCGCCGCGGAAACCGGATGGATCCCGCTACTAGATTTCGCCTACCAAGGTTTTGGAACGGACATCGAAGGCGATGCCCACGGCGTGCGAGCGTTCGCCAAGTCGGGCCTTCCCTTGTTCGTCTGCCAATCTTTCTCTAAGAATATCGGACTTTACCGCGAACGCGTCGGCGCCCTGCAAATCGTCACTGGGAGCGAAGACGAAACCAAACGCGTCGTGAGCCAATTGAAGATCGCTGTGCGCACGAACTACTCCAATCCGCCCGCCCACGGTGGAGTGATTGTAGAGACCGTGCTCGGCGACGCCGAACTTCGAGCCCGCTGGATCGAGGAAGTCGCGGCCATGCGGACCCGAATCCACCAAGTCCGCGAACAATTTGTCGATTCCCTCGCCGCCGCCGGAGTCAGCCGAGACTTCAGTTTTCTCAAGGATCAAATGGGCATGTTTTCGTTCACCGGACTCACTAAAGAGCAAGCCATCACCCTGCGCGAAGAGCACAGTATATATATAGTGGATAGTGGGCGCATCAACGTCGCCGGTATCACCTCGCAGAATCTCCCGCGCCTCACGCAGGTGCTTAAAGGGATTCTCGACTGAGCCGCTCGGGCCGCCGCCCCAAGTCATGATCCTCTCCGACAAAGCAATCCTCGATTCTATTGATCGCCGCGAAATCGTAATCGAACCTTATTCGCGCGAAGCGCTCGGCACGAACAGCTACGACGTACACCTCAGTAAGCACCTGGCCACTTATGTGGATGCTGTCCTCGACGCCAAAGCGCACAACAAAATCAAGCATTTCGAAATCAACGAGACCGGCTTCGTCCTAGAACCCGGAAACACCTATCTCGGTTCCACGCTCGAATACACCGAAACCCACAAGCACGTCCCTTTCCTCGAAGGCAAGTCCAGCGTCGGTCGTCTCGGTATCGACATCCACGCTACAGCCGGCAAAGGGGACGTTGGGTTCTGCAATCATTGGACGCTCGAAATCTCCGTCTCCCAATCCGTGCGCGTCTACGCAGGCATGCCCATTGGGCAGCTCATCTACTTCGACGTGCAAGGCGACGTCGAGACTTCCTATAACAAAAAAGCTTCCGCGAAATACAACCAGCGATCCTCCCTCCCCATGGAGTCGATGATGTGGAAGAATAGCTTTTAGGCTCTCCCCTCTTTAAGAGATGTAGGAGCCTGCTTGCAGGCGATTATTTTCTAATCGACGATTGTTCGCCTGCAAGCTGGCTCCTACAATTCGAAAGACTCATCCCTCCTTTCGACACCTCAAAAAAAGCCCCCAGAACCAGACCGGGATTATCAGAGAAACTATATGCTGACTATTCACGATGCCTCCGATCGTATCAGTGAGGCTCGAAACTTGCCGTGTATACCCAAGCACTCTGAGAGTCGGATAATCCAAAAAATAGTCGGCGTAAATTTCCATCAGTAAGTAGTTGGAAACTCCACACAAGGTCAAAATAGCTAGAATTCCAAGAGAGATTCCCGCTCGCTTGATTAATACCAAAGGCATCAGGCCGATCGCATACAGCCCGATCGAAAGTATTATTCCCGAAACCCTAACTTGCGTATGAGTGAACATCCAAGACCAATAGATCTCCAGAAGAACGAACATCGTAAATGCTAACGCGTATATACGAATCTCCCTTGGCCACGACGTTCCCGAAACGATCATCCCCAAGCCGAAAAACAAAAAGACGACGACATACCCATTGGTCGCGGCCATCCCCGCAATCGCGAGACTGACGACGACGAGAAACCCCTTGGCGATACGCCTTGTCCCGAATTCATCAATACCCGCCGCGCGGTGCCACCCAAACGAAAGCACCGCGAGGATTAGGGCTACTCCAGTCAAATAAACAGGTCCCGGGACGACCCAAATTGTCTTAAACTCTCGCGGCGACAAAGAGCCATACCAACGAACGCCGTCCCAAACGAATCCGTGACGCGCCTGATAGCGCCCGGAATCACTAAAGCGCATACGATTCAACATCAGAACTCGATCTCCCCCAACGCCGATCGCCGATTCGATATCTCTTCTCGGATGCTCTTGCTGGACTAGATCCGGCAGCGAGTAAGCTTCGATCGCCCGCATGTAGAAGAATTCTTCGTCATGCGTCTTTCGAGCCACGGCCAAAGCCGGAATGATCGTCTCTATCCCTTGAGGTACGATGCGAGGCATCGGCCAAAGAAGGCTCTCAAAACGCTCGATCAGCGCGATGTCCTTGATAACGATACTGGGCAATTCAATTTCTGGATACTTGATGTCGTACCAAAACTCGCCCTCTTGTATATAGTTAAACTGAATCAACACGCTGTCCTCCTCAAACCTCAGACCCAAGTCGGTAGGCGTAAGGACTTGGCTCAGCGTAGCCACGTTTTCGCCGTCAAGTCCCGACCTGAAATCGATCCTTGGCAGATCCCTTACAAGCAACTCTCCTGATAGGGCGTAGGACTGGATAGCGAGCTGCGCGCCTGGCAGCAATTCCTGAACAGTCCTATACTCTCCTCTCAATCGAATCTGCCCGGTCTTCCTGTCTATCTCAATCACGCCGTCGATAGATACCGATTCGCCAGAATATCTAAACAAGGAGCGATCCAGCATGTCGCCGCTTTTTTGATACGTATCAACTACCTGAAACGGTTCGCTCGGACCGCGATGTGGGTTCTTTTTCGTTCCGCATGAACAAAGCGTCAATGCGATGATCGCAAACACTGCCAACTCGAGTACCTTCATGGGCCCGCCTCCAAATCCTGCGGACGCCAAATCGACAATTTCGACAACGCTCCAACATCTATCGGAGCGCGGTCCCACTGAAACTCTCCATCCACAATCGACAACTGACTTGAATCCGGAGTGATCGTGGAGCCGATATTAATTAGCGAATTCCCGGAAAACGTAACGGGCGGGCGAATACCAAGATCGTGCAAGACGATCACCGGAAGATCCTGCAAGCCGCTCAATCCATTGATCAAATCAGGCCGCGCATCCAAACCTGCGATAACCAGTGGAACCGAATCCGACAATTTCGGAGCCTTCACTTCCACCAAATCCAACAGAGGGCCCGTAACGCCGCTATCGTGGTCGCCATAGATCGCGACGATCGTGTTGTCCATCGCGCCCGATTGTTTCAACGCTCCAAAAAACCGGCCGATCTGTTCGTCCACATAGCGCAAAGAAACCACGCAATCCTCAGCGACACTCGATCGGCGATTAGCCGTCGCGTCTCCTACATGATTAAACGGATGATGGTGCGTCAGCAAAATGATGTGAGCGAACACCGGCCGAGCCGACGATTCTATTTCCGCCAAAGCGTAGTCCAAAATCGCTCCGTCCGAAATCCCCCAGCCTATATTCTCCGAGGGCTCGAAGTCCTGCAAAAAGTAATCCTTTTCGTATCCCAGATCCTGATGCGCTTTCTGTCGATTCCAGAATTCACCATTAAATCCATGCATCGAAAACGCGTAGTAGCCTTGCTCCTTCAAGACGCGTGGTAGCGAAGGAATCTCGCTCAGGTCATAGTTCACAAAAGCAGGCTCCCCTTGGATCGGCACAACCGATGTCACCGTCATTAATTCCGCATCGACCGTTCGACCGGCATGCGTGTTGTCTACCACGTTGGAAAAGGCGATTCCTTCCTTGGCGATTTTCTGCAAGTGAGGCATCAACGGCTCGCCCTCAAATTCGCTGAACAAGCTGAAACCATCAACCGATTCCATCTGGATATAGACTACATTCTTCGGGTGCAAAGTCGACGGTTCTGGATCGCCTCGCTCCTTGCTTTTCTGCTCCAGATACGCTCGATAGGGCGTTGTATCAAGATTCTCGATTCTGGATTTCTCCCTAGCGGAAAGGGCAATTCGATAAACATCATAAAACCCGTAT
>JAJFLS010000064.1 GCA_021772595.1 Opitutales bacterium | reverse complement strand
AGCTCGGTTGAGTCCGGAGTCCGAATAGCGGAAACCGAATTCGATCGGAAGCAAATTCGTTTCTTCGCAGACGATTCAGGATTAACAATGGGTAGCGATACAGCTCCTTACGGTCCTAGCGGGACGCTTTTCGGTGGAGCTGGTTCCGCCGGATTCCCTACGGACATTCATGATGTCAATTCGTTGAATCTTTTGGCGAACAATCCTCTTAGTGGACCTATCGTTTTTCCTGATGTCAGCGGGGACGGTGTGTATGTGGTCAACGAAGAAATCAACGCCGCTTATCTGCAGGGGAATTTCCAGAGGCAGATGAGCGAGATGAGAACCCAAGGTAATATCGGTGTTCGGGTCGTTGAAACTAAAACGAATGGCGTAGGTGGCCTGTCTATCGGGGACACTCCGGATGATGTGGACGTCATTATTCCCAACTTCTCGGGGCTCAATCAAAGCTATACCGAGACGCTTCCTTCGTTCAACATGACCTTTGCTCCAGACAATCCCAATTCAGGCTGGCTTGTTCGGACAGCCATATCCAAGGTGTTGACCCGACCTACCGTCGGTGAAATGAATCCCAATTGGGAAGTCAATTATGCTGACGCAGAAATCGAACGAGGCAATCCTACCCTTGATCCGTTCACTGCTTGGCAGTTCGATTTGGGTTTCGAGTATTATTTCGGCGACAATAACGAAGGGCTCTTTTCGATCGCGGGATTTAAAAAGGATGTAGATAACTTCATCACTGGAACGACATTTACGGAAACGCATGATTTTGGCGTGGCAGGATTGGCCTCTCAAGATTACGAAATCGATACGTTCAAGAATGTCGGCGATGCGAAAATCGACGGGGTTGAGATGAGCTGGCAGACGCCTTTCACATGGCTTCCAGGTTTCTGGAGCGATTTCGGCGGAATGGTGAACTACACCTTTATCGATTCGAATTTCACAGACGAAGATGGAAATTCGAATCCGTTCCCAGGAACGTCCGAGAACACCTTCAACGTTGTAGCGTTTTATGAAAAAGAAGGTTTCTCCACTCGTGTGGCTTACAACTTCCGTGATGATTACTTGATCGTTCATAATGGAGCTTCCGGTGGTCTCAACCACAACGAGTTCGTGGAAGGTTCCGGTCGCGTCGATATCGGCGTTCGCTATCGCTGGGAGAACGGATTCAAGATCGCTCTCGACCTGATCAATGTAACCGAGGAGCAGCGGTACATATACTTTGATGTTACTGACCGCTTGGAAGATTATACCAATGAAGGTATGACCACTAACCTGAGCGTCGGGTACAAGTTTTAGTATTTTTTCGAATCTAGTTAGTAGAGTTGGTTGGGCCAGGCTCGCTGTGAAGGCGGGCCTGGCCTTTTTTTGGAAAAAGCCCCCGGAATGAATCGTCGCCTCATTATTGCCAGATCGTAGGAGCGGGTTTATCCCGCGATAACCGAAGACGCTTTTCGATTCCTAAACTGAAATCGCGGGATAAACCCGCTCCTACGCCGAGGACTGTGCCTGCCTGGCCGGGAAGCCTCCGCGAATATTCGTAACGGTTACATCTCGGTCGGGATTGCTTTCGGACATGCGGAAGAATAGCCAGGTGTCTATGGAAGATCGGAATATGAACGCCCCTATTAAGCAGCCTTACCTTTGCGGGATTCTCGCGCTCGTCTTGGTTTGTCTGATACCAGCGACGTTTGCCCAGTCGAATCGCTTATCGGCGGAGGAGAAAGCCGCGGGTTGGCGTTTGCTGTGGGATGGCGAAAGTCTGGCGGGCTATCATATATACGGCGAAGAGAACGCGCCGATTGATCGCTGGAGTGTCGAAGGCGATGCGTTGCGCCTTTCTCCGAGGATCGAGGGGAACGATAGCAAAGTGGATCTCGTAGTTTCGGAAAAGCCGTATTCGAGTTTCGAGTTCGCGTTCGAATGGAAAATGTCGAAGGGCGGAAATGGCGGGATTTTCTATAAAGTCGTGGAGGGGAAACCGTATCCGAAACCGTGGCACACGGGTCTGGAAATGCAGTTGCTCGACGATGCGGGTCATGAGGAGGGCCAAATTGATACACATCGGGCAGGGGATTTGTACGACTTGCTTGCGGCTAGAGCCAGGTTCGCCAATCCGGCGGGCGAATGGAACCGTTCGCGGATCGTGATTTCGGGCGACAAGATCGAACAGTGGATGAACGGGAAGAAGGCGCTGTCTGTAACGATTGGGTCGAAAAAGTGGATACGCCTAGTCGCGAAGAGCAAATATTCGGAGCTTCCCGATTTCGCCAAATCCAAGGAAGGGCATATTGTGTTGCAGGATCATGGCGATGAGCTGTGGTTTCGGAATTTGAAAATAAGGGAGCTGTAGGATCTCAAAACCCCCAAACCGCGAATGGACGCGAATAAACTCGAATGCGCGGGGGGTCTTTATCGAACGCTTTCTCTGCGGAAACTATGGCTTGATTGAGGTGTTCGTATCAAATAGCTTGGGTCGATGTCCTGCCCTACGATAGCGAAAAACCAAAGGGGTTTCGCGATTTTGGCTGTCTCTTTGTTGAGCACTTACGGTTCTTTGGGGCAGACGTCGAACGATGCGGATCTGCCGAACTACACGATCGCGGTCGTGAGGGATGGCGACTCTTGGTATTTCGACTCTTCGGTTCGGCTGGCTTTGGAAGAGCTGTCCGCGATGGCCGACGATCGTTATTCGTTCAGCGTGATAGACGACTACAACGCGGGCTATGATGTCGAGCGCGTGGATCGCTACCTCAGGGAAACATTGGTCGACGATGAGATTGACTTGGTTTTCGCTGCGGGGATAGTCGCGACGGAGCGCGCGGCCAATTATTCTGACGCGATTCGCGTGAAACCCATTATCGGAGGCGCCTTGCAGTTCAGCGATAGTCGCGGGCAGCCGATCTCATCCGAGGGCACGTCGCGCTTGGCCAACTACACATTCATTACGAGCCCACGACGTGTGTTGGCGGACCTGGAGCTTCTCAAGAGTCTCTCGAATTCGAGCAGGGTATACGCTTTGGTGGATGAGATCGCGTTGCCTGAAATGAAAGATCTGCCGGAAGCGAAAGCGCTTATTGAGGCCGCGCTCGGATTGGTGGTGGATGTCGTGCCGGGTGGCGCATCGGCTGTCGAATTGATGGATCGTATTCCTGCCGATGCCGAGGCTGCGTATGTAACAATATTGCCGAGAATGGACGATGCTGAGCGAAGCGAGCTGTATCGAGCGTTGACTCAGCGCAAAATTGCCACGGTCACGATGAACGGGCACAACGATATCACCTTGGGAGCTCTAGCCGGTCTGGCCACGGATGAACGTCAAGCGATCGCGCGCCGCACCGCGTTGAATATTCACCAGATTTTCCAAGGGGTCAGAACGACATCGCTCCCAGTTTACCTTCCGGTATTCGATCGGCTGGTGATTAACATGAAAACCGCCGAGGCGCTGGATTGGTCGCCGGATTACGATACGGCTCTAGCGGCGGAATTTGTGGGCGGGGACCGTGAACTGGGAGCGGAATCCATGAATCTGCTCAAAGCGATGGATGCAGGGTCTCAGCGCAATATCGATGTGACGATCAGTCGGGAGGATCAAGCGGCTGCGGAATTTGATGTCGAAATCACGCGCAGCAGTTTAAGACCCAAGTTGGAGGGCGTTGGTAGTTACGGCAGGCAGCATACGTGGGATCGTATCAGTCCATTCACGACACCGGATTACTCGCACCAGGAAAGTGTTGGCATGCAGGTCACGAAAATTTTGTTTAGCGGCGAAGTGTGGAGTGGTTTGCGGGCTCAAAAACAGGTTGCGGAGGCTTCTCGATTCACAACGCTTTCGAGCGAGCTGGACTCGATTGGCGCGGCGGCCTCGGCGTATTTCGACTACCTGACCGCCCAAAGTCTTAACGAGATCGAGCGAGAGAATTTGAGGCTAACCGAGAACAATTACCAGCTGGCTCAACTTCGGATCGAGATTGGCGCCGCGGAGCCCTCGGAGTCCTATCGCTGGGAGCAGAATCGGGCCCGCAATCGAGCGACACTAATCCAGCGGGAGAGCGATCGAGGAAACGCCTTGGTGGCATTCAATATCCGAATAGGAGCGGCTCGCGATGCGCTTTGGGATTTTGAGGATGTCCAGATTGGGGATACCGAACTGTATTTTATGGACGACGTTCTCGATCCTTTGCTGGAGAATGCGAACGATTTTAAGGACTTCGGGAAATTCGTCCAGCTGTACGCGATCGAGAATTCTCCCGAGCTATTCGCCTTCGATCTTCAATTGGCGGGACAGGGAATTTTACTGAGGCAGAGCAAACGCCGATTCACGCCTGATATTTCAGCGTTCGCCGATTACGCCCACGTTTTTCAAGGTAGCGAGTTTTTCGATACGGATTCCGAAAATCAGGCGTCTGCGGGGATACAATTCTCCGTGCCGGTTTTCGAAAGCGGTCAGCGTCGGGCGGAGTTTTTCAAAAACCAAGCGATTGTCCGCGGCCTAGCGGCTCAGCGTGAAAAGGCGAAGCAGCTCATCGAGCAGCGAGGGATTGCTGCCTATTACGGCATCAGCGCGGCTCATCCGAATATGAGGCTAAGCCGCGTGTCTGAATTGGCGGCGGAGAAGAATTACGAGTCCATCCAGGAAAAATACTCGCTCGGCGCCGCGACGATATTGGATCTGCTCGACGCTCAACAGGCGTTGCTTACCCAAAAGCAGCAATCCGCTGTGGCGGGCTATGACTATTTAAAGACGATTCACGAGGTCCAGCGCGCGATGGCCTGGTTCGAGTTTCAGAAGTCGCCCGAGGAAAAGCGTGCGTGGGCCCAAGTTTTGCGACAGTTTTTGAGCGTGGGCGAATCTGCGTTTGGGGAAGATGGCACTAAACCTATACAGCAATGATTGATAAAAGCTATTTCGCGAAAGTTTGTCTCGCCCTCCTGCCGTTAGTGATTTCCGGATGCGGCAAGAAAGAGGAAGTCGCCGCGCTGCCGCCGCGGCCTGTTCAGACGATCGAAGTTCCGGCGCCGACTACGACGATCACGCGCTCGTTTTCGGGTCAGCTTGAGACGTCCGAAGGCGCGAACCTCGCGTTTGAGGTTTCGGGTCGCGTCATCAGCGTAGTCGCGAAGCAAGGACAGGAATACGCGAAAGATGTAGTTCTTGCTCGGCTGGATCAGAGCGATTATCAGAATAGCCTGGAAGATGCGCGAGCAGGGTTGACGCAGGCGGAGCAGCAATTGCGTAGAATTCAGCGGCTTTTTGAAAGCGGCAATGCGAGTCAAAGCCAACTTGACGGGGTGATTGCAACGGAGCGGTCGGCCCGCGCGAATTTCAACCAGGCAACCAGCCGAATATCGGATACGTCCTTGAAAATGCCCTACAAGGGGAGAATCTCAACTGTCGATGTGGACGCCCAGCAGGTGGTGAATGCCGGCCAGTCGGTAATGACCGTGCAAGGGGAAGGGCCGATGGAATTCGTCTTTGGCGTCCCCGCTGATATCGTGCAAGAGCTGAGGGACGGGATGACGGTGGAGGTGCGGCTGGGCGATGTCGAAGACGAAGTGTTTGGAGGCGTGATAACTGAGATTTCGCCGGGTATTCAAAACAACACGACCTACGGTGTCACAGCGGCGATGTCTTCGAAAGAAACTCAATTTCGATCCGGGATGGCGGGCGAGGCGAATATCGAATTGATGAAGCCGAATGGCGGATCGATAGAGATCCCGCTTTCCTGTGTTCTGGCGGCGCCGGACGGCGCCCAGTTCGTGTGGACCGTCCAAGCTGAAGAAGGCGGCAAGACCGCGATCGTGTCGAAGCGCGGAGTCGCTCTGGGTATGTTGCAAGAGGAGGGGACGGTATCCATTGTATCAGGCCTTGATCCTGGCGAGCGCGTGATATCGAGAGGCGTGC
>JAJFLS010000630.1 GCA_021772595.1 Opitutales bacterium | reverse complement strand
CATCTGACCTCACTCTTCACCCGCTCCTGAGTTGACGTGTTGCCAATAATTAAGTGTTCTTTTTTTAGCAGTATGGAAAACATGAAGACAATTGACCTCTTTGCAGGTGCCGGAGGTATCACAGAGGGTTTTCGACAAGCGGGAGCATCATGCATTTTCGCAAACGACTTCAATTCAAATGCTTGCGAGACTTTCCGGCACAACCATCCCGGAGTCGAAACCGTCGCTGGTCCTATTCAAGAATTGGACACAGCGCAAATCCGTACGCACGCGCAGCTTGAAAGGGGGGAACTCGATGTTCTAGTTGGTGGCCCACCGTGCCAGGGGTTTTCAATCAACGCTCCCGAAAGATTTTTAGAAGATCCGCGCAACTCCCTTTTCAAGCACTACCTTCGATTCGTAGACGAATTTGCGCCAAAGCTTTTCATGTTTGAGAACGTCCCTGGGATGCTTTCCTTAGGAGGTGGAAAATTGTTCGATACGATAATTGGCCAGATGCAGGATAGAGGATACAGGACCAGTGCCAAAATTCTTCTTTCTGCGCACTATGGGGTTCCTCAGGTTCGTTGGAGAATGATTATTCTTGGCTCTCGCATTGGCGAAGCGCCTCAACATCCTGAAGCGACACACTTCTACCAAGGTCGTCCTAATTTTAAGGGTGGAGCAACCATCGCGACTCGGCTCGTCCCATTCGATGAATACCTCCTAAGTCCAGCGGTCACTCTTGCTGAAGCCATTTCAGATTTACCGCCATTGGAAGTCGGAGCAGGCGATGAAGTTTCCAATTACGGAAAGACTCGTAAGCTATCTGCATTTGCTGAAACCATGAAGAGGGACAGCAACGAGCTATATAATCACACCGCCAATCGCCTCTCAAAAATCAATTTGGAACGCCTCTCTCACATCAAAGCTGGCGACGCTTGGACCGCAATTCCCTTCGATCTCCTTCCCGCGGGGATGAAGAAAGCCCGCTCTAGCGATCACACCATGCGCTATGGACGCCTCCAATGGTCCGCTCTTGCCGGAACGATGATGACCAAGTGCGACCCTCACTGGGGAGCGGTCTTCCACCCAGAGCAACAACGCACATTCACTATCCGCGAAGCCGCCCGCATCCAAAGCTTCCCTGACACATATCGTTTCTTCGGCCCTCGCGTAGCTCAATACGGGCAAGTCGGAAACGCCGTTCCGGTTCTCATGGCTAAAGCCATCGCAGATTCATTGGCTGAATACCTAACCAAGACTCCAGCTCCTGCACTATGCCGCTAGAGTACTACGAAGCCTTCGGCTACAAACCAGAATCTAGACCAGCAGGAGAGGCCTTCCGATCCAAAGAATGTCCATTTATAGAAGGGCCGTGCTCAAAGCGGTTTTCCAATGGCCTTGTGAGCGGATCGTGCACCTTGGTGAATCCGACAAACGAAATACCTGTCCCCTGCTGTCCGAAGAGGCTATATGGAGATAACTTCAAAGTTCTTGCCGATGTTGTTGAGCAATCGTGGGGCAAAGGCATACCTCTAGTTCTCGGAGATGCCGAAATTCCAGCGACGGGAAAATTTGTAATCCCCTTTGGACAGCGACAGGGACACGAGATTCGTATTCCGCATAAAGCAATGGAAGGCTCCACGAAATTCTCGATCGATTGGATTTTAGCATTGGTCGACAACGAACGAAACTTAGAGGGCTTCGTAGCCGTAGAGGTTCAAACAATCGATACAACAGGCAACTACCGGAAACAATATTGGGATCTCGCTAAACGCTTAGAACCCAAAACGGTCAAAGCGATGGAGGAACCCAAGAAGAGCTCCAGTAATTTCAATTTCGAGAACGTCAACAAACGGATAATCCCCCAACTCATCACTAAAGGGCACATTCTCCGCCGGGAAAAGCTATGCACCCGTGGTTTGTTTTTCATCTGTCCAACGCCAGTATATGAACGGATTATTCAACGAGTAGGCGAACTCGAAGACTATCCGATTCAAACAGGGAGCATTACCTTCCTCGCTTATTCTATTGATACAGAATCGAATTCCGAGCCCAAGGGTCTTAAGCTCGATAGCGCCGCAACAACGACCTCCGAACAGCTCTCCGTAGCTTTTTCGTCACCCAAAAACCTCCCACCGAAGGGAGTCTACGAAGAAGCTATTCGCAAAGCGCTCGCCGAACGACTAGAATGCTGATCATACTAACGCTTTTCAGCATTTCCTGGGTCAAGGGAAAAATCCAAAGCGGATTTCCGAATGTTCCCACGTAAAACCCGGAAGAGCCAAAATTGATGGCCATGGCCTCGTCGTTCTCCCTATAAAAAAGCCAACCCCCGCTACGCAGTGATTAGCCCATGGGACGAACAATCGACGATCTCTAAACAGAACCAAGCAAATTCGAACAGTCACCCTCTTATGGGCGCAATTTTTCCGTCACCCCACCATCGATTGATACTCGATTGCGAGGAGAACCCTGCAACTCATTTTAGTAACCTTACCAAATGAGTTGCGATACAGAGAATCAGCCCTTTCCCGTCACCACCTCATACCCCATTTCTCGATAGGCTGCTTTTCGCTTCCGATACATACTCATAGCGACGGGTAGATGGGTATCCAAGAAATCGAATACCTGAACTTCCTTCTTTCCTTCGCATTTCCGATGCAATCGTCCAGCGTACTGGATCAAGCGCCCTTTGAACGAAATCGGCATCGCCAAGAAAAGCGTATCCAACTCTTTCATGTCGAAGCCTTCTCCCAAAAAAGATCCCGTAGCGAAAATACAGACGGACTCCCCTTTATCTAAAGCGGTTCGGATTCGAGAAAATCGCTCTTTAAGATCCCGCTTGCCCAACCCACCAACAAGACTCTCGAGGGTACAATCAGAGCTCGCTACTTTTGACCGAACAACCTCGGTTAGACACTCCAAGTGCTGTCTTCGATCCGAAAGGACAACGATCCTACGGTTCTTTTGAATCGCTTCAACAACGAGCGACGCAATCAATTCGTTTCTTGTTTCTGACGAAACAAGCTCTTCCCAAATTTCATGCAGTGGAGCATATTCGCCTTCTCCCCAATCAGGTCGAAAGCGCGTTTCCACCAAATATCCCACACGACGAAGATCAGGATCTGCCTCTACCGACACAACATGGCGAATGGGCCCACATTGCTGGAACAGCAATTTTTCCAATCCGTCTTTACGACTAGGCGTAGCTGTTAATCCCAGCACTCGACGCGCCCCGCAATGATTCATTATAGATTCGAACGTCACAGCCGGCACGTGATGACACTCATCTACGATTAAAGCGCTGTAATTCCTAAACAATAATTCGATATCGTCACGCTTTGCCAAACTCTGCATCATTACGATGTCTACCTTGAACCGGAGTTTCTTCTTGGTGCCATGAAGCTCCCCGAGCTGATTCTTATCCAACGAAGTGAATTCAAGCAGACGCTCTTTCCACTGATCGGCAATCGTCCGTCGATTAACGAGAATAACTGTAGCAAGTTTCCACTGCCCAATAATGCAACACGCCATGACCGTTTTTCCTGAACCAGGAGGAGCAACCAACACACCGCAATCATGATCGTTCATTGCCGAGACAGCAACCTGTTGCTCCCGATTCAACACTCCCGTAAATCTCACTCGAATACGTCGTTCACTCAAACGAAGATCCTGCACATCCAGGCGAGAACCTCTTTTCGCAAACAAATCAACTGCGTCTTCGACGCAACCGCGCGGCAAGACTACACACTCCTTTCGTAGCTCAGCTCGAACGATATATCGCGGTATATCGTATACAGGAAACCGCATTCGCTGCTTTTCGAAGAAAATTGGATTTGGTATAGTCGCAAGCTTGAGAAGCTTAGCCACGAACTCATCCGGTATTTCACGGATTGGAATTCGCAGCGATTTATTCATTTCCGCTTGAACGTCACTAATTGGAGATCCGACAGGACTCAATATCTCCATCGATTTTCCTAGACATGCCTCGTCCAATTCCTCCGGACTAGCCTCCCCGATCGGGCAAACTTCCAAACCGAGCTCAAGCACGCTTCTAACCTGAGGCTCCCAGTAAGCAGGCGTCGAAGCAAGCACTCTCCATTGATCCGAAAAGGGTTCAAAGGTTGCATCCACGAATACAGTACAGTCGTCAGCGCGTCGCTCTTTTTGCAACGGCAATCCAATCAAGTTTCCAAAACCACCTTTAGGCAGGAAATCTTGATTCGGGAAAAATCGATCATAGGCCTCAAGATCAAGTTTCGATATTTGGCTCGAGGCTTCCGCCAATAGCAAAGCTCCAAAAGCCCTAGCTAGACGAGCTAATATCGGTTCTGCAAAGAAGACCCACGCGTGAGCGCCATTCCCAGAACGAGAGATTTCCACCAATATCCGAATTCCCCTTGCCTCTGCCGCATCGACATAGGCCGAAACACACTCCTTCCAACCATCGCCATCGAAGTCGCAAGCTAGAAAAATACAGGTGTCGTCCTTGCGAATCGCATAGCTTCCAACGATATGCCTTCCTCTCAAGTGACCCTCAACGACACGGTCGTCTAGATGCTCGAATCTCGACGAGCCGTACTGCTGGTAGAGCTCCGATGGTCTCAATCTCAGGCCATCCTCATATACAGTCTCGCACACAGGATAGTATCCTTTTGTTCCTTTCGCTCTATTTTCCCAAAACTTCGGATACACATCCATACGAGCGACAAAGCGGCGGCGAAACAACCGTATTTTGTCAGCCACCGTGCCTGGAACCTTCTCAACAACCGCAGCAAATCGCTGTTGACCACTTTCCGCGACCAAGTTTGCCAGCTGCCTAAGCAGCTCCGATCTCTCCCGAGCAATCTCCGACAATCGAACCCGGATCTTATCGATATCTTTGCCCTGATCTAGTGACATGCAACGACTATGATCGCTCGAACAGCTGACTGACCGATCGCTTTGGAGTACGGGTCAATTTCCTCATGAGCGAAAACGAGACCGCAGGGACCGCGTACCGATCGCCAATCGAGCCGAGCATGGCCAGCCATAATTTCGCCGTCATCTCGGAATCATACAGCGCTCTATGGAAAGTCCCATCTGAAGGAATATTCATATACCTCACCAAACTGCCTAATTTGTGATTGGGCGCTTCTTGATAAAGACGACGCGCGGCAAGCATGGAACACGTGAATTGCCCGGAGCGTTTCTTCGATATCAGCGCCAGCTCGGCATCGAGAAACCGCTGGTCGAACGAAGCGTTGTGAGCGACGAGATTGTTGTCGCCGATAAAATCGGAAAACCGCTGCATCACCTCGCCGCAAGGGGGAGCCGATTGCAGCATCCGGTTCGAGATCCCGGTATAGTCTTCGATGAATCCACTGATCCGCCGCCCGGGATTCATCAGCTCCTGAAAGCGATCTGTCACTTCGCCATTCTCGATCCGCACTGCGCCGATCTCGATTGCCCGATCTCCCATCCCAGGAGAAATTCCCGTCGTCTCGAAATCCAATACAATTACAGTGTCCGCCTTGCTCATTTTTCGCAGTGAAAGCCAGTCTGAAGCGAACAACGCAAACGGCCGGTGGTCAACTTTCAACTCGCATATCACCAAACGAGTCGTTCCCGTTTTCTAGCCTTCTTTTAGCAGCAGCTTCGTTTTCTCGAATTCCAATTCGCGGATCGATCGAATTTGAAAGCCATAATTGATCCAGACTTCGACTTCCTAATCCGAATACGGCCTGGCGAGCACTTTACCATTTAAGCCACTATGCAAAATCTCAAAATCATCCCCCAGACCTGCCTTTAGTTCCTCTAGATCGGCGAAAATTGCAGCCAGCAATTCCCGAGCAAAATTTCATTGGGGGATTAGCTTAAATGCAAAAAACAACACGAAAGCAGAGGAAGACAGATTTGTTGCGTATTTGCAGTAGATCCGTAGCATCCGTTCATTATGAAGAATCTTGCTCCCCTGACACTCATTGCCTATCTTCTCTTCAGCATCCCCGATTCCGAATAAATCGGAGTCCATCATCAAAATCTCCGTTCTCTCGCCCTCACTCTATTCACCCATCAGCTCCATCAGAACAAATGAAAGCACTTACGTTTCCCCTTCATGTTTTCTCCCTTTTAGTCATCCTCATATTCTTAACGGGCTGCGAAACGACTGCCCTCGAAAGCAAGGCCCCACCACCCGACGCGATTGAGATCAAACGCGGTGCGCCCGTCGCGACACTCATCGAGCAAATGGGCGAACCTTACCAAAAATCCACCATCGAAAAATCCGGCTCCACTGGAGATGTCTGGTCCTATCGACACCAGATGCGCTCGAAGTCGCGCATGGTCATCACCGACACGCAGGAGGTCCCATTTTATGATCGAGAGCAAAACGAAACCATCATAATACGGAAGCCCGTTCTATCGCAGGAAATATCTTACGTAACTCAGATCACCAAATTCCTGATCATGGACGGACGAGTAATTTCCTGGAAGCAGCAGATCGTCAACGAGCACACCTCGTTCGAATAGATCGCACTATCAACTCCAGTCGTGAACAGCCTATCGGATCAGTGGTCAATGATCAATTCTCCCTATTCCCAAGGCCTCAAGCCTCGATCTCAACGTAGATAGTCGGCTAGATCATTCTCAATCGTCTTCTAGGAAACGCATGAATTCCCAATATTAGTGGTACTTCGATGAATGCGGGGTTTCCTATCAATTTCGGGATACTTGGAATAACCATCAACAACGCGCTCAAGCCCACGCAGGGACGTGTCAAAAGGGATCAATATTCAATTATCAACTACTCTTCGACCAAAGCTCTACAGGCAAATGCGAGAACACCGCTACATTGGCTATCACGAATACCCTGAAATAGCGAGGTCGGAACGAAGGGATCAGACTTCAAATATCAAATCTCGCAAAGCGAAGCGACCAACAACGCACCTTGAGCATTCACCCGAGGCTCACCCCATTCACCCTTCCCGCTTTAGGATCGCTAAATGCCGATCGACCGATCTGCCAGGCATTGGAAGGTTGCGGGAGTTCTCATTGGCTTCAGTAACCAGAAGTTCACCACCTTGATTCCTGATGACGTCGATCGCTTCCAAATGCTCGCGATCGAAATAACTGGTGATCATTAATCGGCCGTTTGGCGAGAGCTTCTCTAGGGCCTTATGATAGATTTCCTCCCAGGTTCGTTTGCCGTCCCACAAATTCTGATGGCGCATGAAAACGACGTCGAACGCGCCGGGCAGCTGCTTATAGCTCTCCAGCTTGGTGGCGTCGCCGTTAATGAACTCAAACTCGGAATTCGTATCGCCAGAAACCCGGGCGCCTGCCTCCACTATCTCGCGGGCCCGGACATCGAGTCCGACGAACCGCATCGTTCGGTTATCGCCCGTCGCTCTACCAACGCTGCCGAAAACGCTCGCCAGCGTCTTCGCCTCATTGCAGGCCCCACAGGCCAAATCCAAGAGCTGCAAATCCTCTTTCCCCTGGATTTTACGCAGTAACTCTGCGTCCGATCGAGCAGCCTTCTTAAACAAGGCTTCGAGACGCTGCATATCTCCTTCGAGGAGTCGCCGATGAGTTGAATGATCCATACGAAAGCCAAGCTAGAGAGGTAAGATCCCTGTTTGCGAACACTATTACCGGGTTCCGGCGATCTTATCCTCAGCCGCTCGCAAGAAAGAAAATCCAGGAATCGATGCAATGGTTGTAAGGAATCCAATTCGATTTATTCTAATATACTGGAGAGACCCTGCAAAAGCATGGATAAAGCGAAACAGGAAGAAAAATTTCAAGACTGGCTCGAAAAGTACAAGGGCATGCTTGTTAAGATCGCCCGGTCATTTTCAAACGCTTCTGAAGATTTCGACGATTTGTTCCAAGAGATTCTCTTGCAGTTGTGGCGGTCGATTCCCTCGTTCAATGGAAGATCGAGCAGCTCAACCTGGGTCTACCGAGTGGGCCTAAACCGCGCCCTCGTTTGGAAACGCGGAGAGACTAAACGAGAAAACCTTATACACATTCTCACGCAAGAAACCCCTTTAGCCGAAGCCGCTTCGCAAGCCAACGAAAAGCGAACAGAGTGTTTATACGCCGCGATTAGGAAGCTGAACCAAGCTGATCGGGCTTTGGTGTTGCTCGCCTTGGAAGGACTCAGCTATCGCGAGATTTCTTCAATCATGGAAATTACAGAAACCAATGTCGGCGTTCGTCTGAATCGCGCCAAGACGAAGTTGTCTAGAATCGCAAAGGAGGAAACGCTATGAGTTTCGATGAATTCAAAAACGCATGGGACGACCAAACCGCGCCCCAACTCTCGGCCGGGAAACAGGCGATCAGTGATACAGTGAAGTCCCGGGCCGACTCGATAGATAATGGCGGACAACGCTTATACATCCTCGCCATTGCGACCGGTGCCGGATCGGTCGTTTGGCTTGGTTTTTGGGCCTTTCTCTTTTCCTACATGGGGGCAGAGGCAATGCGGGCAGCGGATATCTATCCTCCGCTAACGCTTCTCGTATCTCCAATCTACATCATCACGGTTTGCGTGATGGTAATCGCAAACCACATACAACAAAAGAAGATGAACAAGTTCTATGAAAACACGCTGCGAGGATTCGTGCTCAGTGCCCTCGCCCAATCTCGAAATCGAATACGGTTACTCAAACTAGCTCCCTTTGCTCTCATCGGCCTTTGGTTGACAATCGCATTGAGTTTTCTGGCTTACGATGAACTCGGCTTATTTACCCGGGAGGGTCTCCCGCTGGTTCTAGCAATGACAGCCGGCGACACAGCCATCATCGCTATCTTCTTCTGGTGGACGCGTCGCAGGATCGCCAAACAGCATCGACCGCGAGTAGCAGAACTCGAGGAAATTCTCGCCGATCTCTGAAAAGGTTGCATCCCCACTCAGCACGTCCACGTGGCCTAATCAGATTCAACCATCGCAAATTCCTCAAGGACTCCGCGAGAGATATATTTCAAAGCCGCCTCGCTGGTGGCTTCGAGAATAACGATGGGCGCCGAAGCGGCATCGTGGGCCTCTTTCCAACGCTCTGCGCAAAGGCACCAGCGATCCCCCGGTTTAAGTCCCGGAAAGCCGTAGGCCTCCATCGGCGTGCTGAGATCGTTTCCGGCGGCTTTCGAAAATTCGAGGAATGCCTCAGTGACTTGAATGCAAACTGCATGGCAGCCATGATCATGCGGACCGGTCTGGCAGCGGCCGTTTCGATGAAAGCCTGTCATCGGCTCCAGACTGCAGGGCTCCAGAACGCCGCCCAGCACATTTTTCTCTTCTTCAATATCCATGGCCCTACCGATACGAGACCACGGGCGTTTCGTCAACCTATGCGCAGTTTGGTGTTTGGCTTGCGAACTCGATAACGGTACACCCTTCACATGTTCCAATACATTGCTCTCGCGGAAGAAATAGAATGGCAGGCAGGACCTTATGAAGGCGTGGAGTTGAAACCGATTCACAAGAACGAAGCCACTGGCGGAGTTGTCGTGTTGAGAAAGTTCAAGGCCGGCGTCTCGATCCCCGCGCACATCCATCCTGACGCCGACGAATGGGCCTACATCCTTTCAGGGGAATGGGAGGAGTCAGACAAGGTCTACACCGAAGGCACGCTTTTCCATGCGCCCAAAGGCGAAGCGCACGGGCCGCATATCGCCAAAACAGAGGTCGTCAGTCTAACGGTCTTCGATGGACCGCTAACCGTATTGGACCCTTGATTTCCGGAGGAAAGCTACCGTGCCTCTTCAGTTGTCCATAACCTGCCGATAGGGGTCACGACTATTCGGCGGCCGCATTAGCACTGTCCCATCAGACCTTGAATCTCATGGATCCACCCGGAAGATCTCGATACATCGCTAATTTAGCAAAGCGGCTCCATACTTCCGGTCAAACAACAGTCGCCTCCTCCGGCTTCGCTTCAGTTTTCGAGAAGAACAAGGGCAACAGTAACAGAAGAACGTGCAGCCCAACTACCGTCGGCATGATTTCAGAAGCTGGGTGTTCTTTCAATTTGGTGACGTACGGGAACGCTATAATAATCGCGCTCAATCCCACGCAAATCTGCCCCAATTGAACGCTATTCAATTTCGCGCGAAAAACAAACACGCACGTCGTTAGCAAAACTGCGTTCAACCCAAATACGGCAAGCCCTTTCGCTTCGTAGTTAGGTATGCCAGAACCGCCTCTAAAGATCCAAAGCGCGCCGATTGCAAGAAAACAGAATCCCACGGCGTATACGAGAGTCTTGCTACAATACCTGTATGCTCTGAGGAATGCGTCGCCTTCGTATTTGAGAGAAAGCATACGCAAGATTCCATATCCTCCCAGAAGGTCCATCAGAAACAATGTTGCGGAAGGCACGCTTCCCAGCCAAACCCTTTTGCCTTCGATCACACCTGTATAAACTTGGCCTATTGAGTGCAACAAAGACCACCCTAATAGGACCAACCCAATCCAGAAAAAGAAATAATCAAACGGTATATGACCGTTGGATTTCCTGAATTCCGCTACGATCTGCTCGTTACTCCCTAGTTGCGCAACCGCCCCCGCAAACGCTTCTTCATCAGACTGCTCATCTAACCTGGACTCAATCGAATCGCGCAAATGCCCTTCCAGCTCATCAATCGCCTTCCGCGGTAAATCGTTCGAACCAGCTAAATCCGAACGCCATTTAGCGATTTCCTTTCCCAGATCAAACATGGCTGGCCCCCCACAGTTTCTGGATGGTCAGGTTGACCGCTTTCCATTGACGCTTTTCCTCCTTCAATTGCTTCAAGCCCGATTGCTTTATGAAGTAGTATTTTCGCTTCCGACCCGTCTCCGAAGTACTCCATCTCCCTTCGATATGTCCTTCGTCCTCCAGACGATGTAGA
>JAJFLS010000629.1 GCA_021772595.1 Opitutales bacterium | reverse complement strand
CTTTATGGAGAGATTTAAACTGTTTTTGTGGGGTATCCACAAAAAAACTGCGAATACCCCAAGGGAAATCCATTATAAATGGATCGAAATAATGGCTGTGTGTTGTAATGAGTCTGGGCGATTTGCAGCGAGCGTGCTACGATTTGCAGTGAGCGTGTGGAGATTGTATTGGAAAGATTTAAATTATAATAATTGGTTGTTATAGTTTGAATATTTTAGAAAACCGGATTCTGATTTTGTTGAAATAGACTCTAGATCGAGTCAGGATTTTTATGGGAAGGTTATGATGTTTCCGTTGTTTATAGAGATCAGATAATAATGAAATTGGGGGAATATAAATCTAGAATGAGGAATGTTCCTGATTTGACAGTTCTCCTTTCCCGTAAAAGTTTTGCCTACGCAAAACGAAAGAATGCGGCTGCAAGCAGTGTCCTAATTGCAAATACTTAAGACAACAAAAGGATTTCAGCGTAATGAAACCCCGGATAGAGTAGATTATTGGGAATCGTTGCTTGCTTTATTTATTAACCCACCACCAAAGATATATATGCGTTCCCAATCGATCTGCAAATATTCCGAATTGGAAATCGATAATCCCACTCACGCCCTGGTCGAAAATATCGACTTGGTCGTTACTCGCTACGGCGAATCTGAGGAAGAGATTTCGGTTCTCTACGGCCGTTGTGCCCACCGTGGGGCACTCCTTTCGGATGGCTCCGTTTCGGGCAAGAACTTGATCTGCGGCGTCCATGGTTGGGATTTCCGCGTCGACACTGGGATTTCGGAGTACAACAACAGCGAGTTCCTCCAGAAGTTTGCTTCCTGGGTGGAGGCCGGCCAGGTATTCGTCGATGCCGACGAAATCGCGGAATGGGGAGAGAAGCATCCCCAGCCCTTTAACCGCGAGGACTACTTGGGCAATTACGCAGACACTCATCCGGTCGCGGAAGAAGACAAAGTCAGCGAGATCCAGCATCTCGCCAAATTCGGCTTATCAAAGTGGGGGCACCATGGCGCTGGCGCCTCAATGGGCGTTCCGAGAACGGACCTGCCACGCTGGGACGATATTCAGATACTCACTGCTCAACTGCACAAGCTGCCTCTGTTTGACGATGATGAAGTTACCACCGGATTCGTAATCGGCCCGAACGCCAAGAAGCCGCTGAAGCTCAAGATTCCCCTGTTCGTATCGGACATGTCTTACGGAGCGCTTTCGGAGGAGGCGAAGGTCTCGCTGGCCCGCGGAGCGGAAATGGCCGGTACTGGCATATGTTCGGGGGAAGGCGGCATGCTGCCCGAAGAACAGGCGGAAAACGGACGCTATCTTTATGAGCTGGCGAGCGCCAAATTCGGCTATTCCGAGGACAAGCTCGCCAAGGTGCAGGCGTTTCACTTCAAGGCTGGCCAAGGTGCCAAAACGGGTACGGGCGGCCACTTGCCGGGAGCCAAGGTTAAAGGAAAAATCGCCGAGGTCCGCGGTTTGGAGCCGGGCACGACCGCCATTTCGCCTCCCCGGTTCGCGGACTTGAGCAGCGCCCAGGACTTCGCTGATTTCGGCAACCATGTCCGCGAGCTTACCGGTGGCATCCCGATTGGGTTCAAGCTGTCTGCCCAGCACGTCGAGAAGGACATCGATTTCGCTTTGGAGGCCGGAGCCGATTACATCATCCTGGATGGTCGTGGCGGTGGAACGGGATCGGCGCCTACCATTTTCAGGAACCATATTTCCGTGCCGACAATTCCGGCATTGGCCCGAGCCAGGCGCCATTTGGATCGCTGCGAGGCGAGGGGAGTCACCCTGATTTCGACCGGCGGACTGAGAACCGCCCCGGATTTCGTCAAGGCGATGGCACTCGGAGCCGACGGGGTCGCTGTATCCAATTCCGCCATGCAGGCCGTTGGCTGCATCGCGATGCGCGCCTGCAGCAGCAACAACTGCCCGGTAGGTATCGCCACGCAAAGGAACGAGCTGCGCAAGCGGCTGGATATCGCTGCCTCGGCCACGCGCCTTAAGAACTTTTTCGAAGCCAGCACGGAATTGATGCAGGTGCTCGCCCGCGCTTGCGGATACGACAGTCTATCAAAATTCAATATTGGCGACCTGTCGTCTTACGATGACAAAATAGCCAAGCTGACAGGCGTGTCTTGGGCAGGCGGTGAATTGCCGCAATAGGTCGCCAAGCAAACAATAAACCCCAAATCAACAAAGATATGACCGAGAAAAACGAGGATCTCGTTTGGCATAAAATACTAGATACAGGAAAACTTCCTGACGGAAGGGTTGCCTTAGTGTCAGTCGGCACGGAAAGTTTTGCCGTATCTAATTTTCAAGGACAATATGGAGCGCTCACCAATGCGTGTCCCCACCAAGCGGGGCCGTTAGGCGAAGGATCCATCGAAAAGGGCGCGGAAGGCAAATGCTGGCTGCGTTGCCCCTGGCACGGTTGGGACTTCGACCCGATAACCGGAGAGTCGCCCGGAGGGCACGGCGACCATATCGATACCTTCCCAATCGAGGAGCGCGAAGACGGCATCTACCTGGGGCTGGTGCCCGAACCGCCCCGACCTCGGAGCAACTCGGACGTCATGGCCGAAACCCTGGTCAATTGGGGCGTGAAACAAGTTTTCGGCATGGTCGGCCACTCCAATCTGGGCATGGCGGATGCGCTGCGCATCCAAGAGGAAGCGGGCAATTTGAATTTCTACGGCATTCGCCACGAAGGCGCAGCAGCCTTTGCTTGCTCGGGCTATGCCAAACTGACCGGCCGCCCGGCCGCTTGCTTTACCATCGCCGGCCCAGGAGCCACCAACCTGATGACTGGGCTTTACGATGCGAAAGTGGACCGCGCGCCATTGCTAGCTTTGACGGGTCAAGTGGATACCCAAGTACTGGGGCCTGGAGCCTTCCAGGAAGTGGATCTTATCAGCGCATTCAATGATGTATCCGCTTTTAACCATACAGTTTATGCGGATTCCAAACATGGAGAGATCGTAAGTCTGGCATTGAAGAATGCCTTGTTGACGCGCAATCCGGTTACTTTGGTCCTGCCTAACGAGGTTCAGGAAATGGACAACCCGGACGGGGCTGCAGGATCCCCGGAAGGAAGAATCGCCGCTGTGGAAATCGCTCCGCCGCAGGAAGTCCTCGACGATACGGTTGCCAAAATAAAGGCGGCGAAACGCCCGATCCTCATCGTTGGCCATGGCGCCCGTTTTCACATGGATGCCATCATCAAATTCGCCGAGAAGCTGGATATTCCTGTTCTAACTACATTCAAGGCGAAGGGATTGATTTCCGATAGCCACCCGCTCGGATGCGGAGTGCTCGGCCGCTCGGGGACTCCGATCGCCAGCTGGTTCATGAACGAGTGCGACCGCATAATCGCCGTTGGCGCCTCATTCTCCAACCACACCGGCATCGCCGCCAAAAAGCCCACCATTCAGATCGATTTCGATCCTATGGCCCTGGGCAAATTCCATGCGGTAGATATTCCCATGCTTGGTGAAATCGGACGCTCCTTCGAGTTGCTCGAAGAGGCCTTCCCCGAAGCGATTACCCGCTCGGGCATGAAGGAGGAAGTCGCCGAGCGCTGGAAGATTTGGAGAGAAGAGAAAACGAGCCGTCTGGATGACGATTCAGGCAAGGGCATCAACGCGGCTGCTCTATTCGCGTCAATGACGCGGCAGATCCAGGATGATGCCGTCATTGCGGTGGATGTAGGAAACAATACGTATTCGTTTGGCAGATACTTTGAAGCCAGCGGAGAGCAATCTGTCCTTATGTCCGGCTACCTGGGCTCGATCGGATTCGGCTATTCTGCGTCCATTGGCGCCTGGACCGCTACCCAGGAAGACGATCCCAAGTTCAAGGACCGAGCCGTATGGGCGGTAAGCGGCGATGGAGGATTCGGGCAATATCTCGGAGAGGTGCTAACCGCAGTGAAGTACAAGATGAACATCACGCACATACTCATGCACAACGAGGAGCTGGGCAAAATTTCCAAGGAACAGCGCGCCGCTCACTTCGAAGTCTGGAAAACGGACCTGCACAATCCGAACTTCGCGGACTACGTGAATCTCTGCGGCGGAAAAGGAATCCGGGTGACTGATCCCGCGAAACTGGACGAAGCGATTGCCGAGGCTCGGGACTACAATGGCCCAGCGACCGTAGAAGTAATGACTGACGCGCTACTTATGTAATCATGGAAACTCTCATTTCAACACTACTGACCCTTCTCGGATTCTATCTGCTGATCGGTTTCATTTTCGGAGTGATTTTCGCGTTTGCCGGAGCCAAGCATATCGACCCCAGCGCTGCTTCTGGAGCTTGGGGCTTCAAGCTGCTCATCATTCCTGGATGCGCCATTTTCTGGCCCTACCTCCTGAAGCGTTGGATCGGAAAATCCGCGCCTCCCGACGAGAGCTCCGCGCACCGGCGCTCTGCGGCAAAACCTTAAAATAAACCCCTATGCAACGTTATCAACGAAATCGTCACCGTCTCGCGTGGCTGATCCTCGCTCCTGTGGCCTTGGCTCTTCTGCTTATCGCTCTGCTCAACCGGCCCGAGTGGCCGGTCATGGATTCACTCCCTGGCCAAGGAGCGTCAATGGAATCGAAGAACTAGAAGCTATGTCTGTATCCTATAAATCTGTCGGCTGGAATGGATTCAAGAAACGCTATGACCTGATACTCGTCATCGGCGTCGTTCTATTTCTCGCGATTTTTATGGCCGTGGGAATTGCAATCTACCCGACCGTAACCGCGGAGATCCTCCTGATGCGAGCCACCGCGATAGCGGCGATCACATTGCTCCATATCATTCTCCTCATCGGTCCGATGGCGCGGCTTAATCCGATGTGGCTGCCGCTTCTCTACAACCGCCGCCACCTTGGCGTCACCATGTTTCTGACAGCGTTTCTGCATGCGGTGCTCGCCATCTTGACCTACCACCTTGGCGGCTCGGTTAACCCGATCGTGTCGATCTTCATCACCGATGCCGGCGCCAATATGAGCGCCTTCCCATTCCAAGCATTCGGCTTCGGAGCCCTCATGATTTTGTTTGTCATGGCGGCGACCAGCCACGACTTCTGGCTGGTGAACCTGACCGCCCCGGTCTGGAAGACGCTTCATATGGGCGTCTACTTCGCCTACGTTATGCTCGTCGCCCATGTGTCTTTCGGATTTTTGCAAGCCGAGACTTCGCCCGTGTACGCGGCGCTCATGGGGCTCGGCGCACTCACCATCGGCGGCCTGCATCTGCGTGTCGGCTGGGGCCAGAAGAGCCTGGACGAAGAACTGCAAGACAACAGCGACGAATTTGTCGAGGTCTGCAAGGTCTCCGACCTCACGGAGAACATCCCTCTCGGCGCCACCGTGGGAGAGGATCGCGTCGCGGTGATTCTCTACGAAGGCGACAAAATCTCGTGCGTATCCGGCGTTTGCCAACACCAAAACGGACCGCTAGCCGAAGGGCAGTTCAAGTACGGCTGCCTCACCTGCCCATGGCATGGCTACCAGTACAGGCCCAACGATGGCGCTTCGCCCGATCCATTTACTGAGAAGATCCCGACCTTCGATATCAAAATCGCCGACGGGCGCGTTCTCGTAAAGCGCAAGCCAAATCCAGCCGGGACTCCGGTCGAGCCCGCCACCTGCAACCATCGCTAAGCCACAGCCACCTATCTCATGAGTGATCAAAAAAACGATAGTCCGTTTTTCATTGGCTGGGAAGCCAAGACCCCAAAGCCAATCGGCGCCTTCTTGAAGAAGACCGCTCTTCTTCTGCTCGTTAGCAGCCTCGTCGTCGCGGGAATTGTCACCGTGCTGCAGAGTACGGTCTCAACGGGTCGATTCGACTTCGGGAACGTGCAGGAATTTACGGGCGTGCTCATCAAGAGCCCCGTTCCCATGCTGGTAGCGGACAAGGAGGTCGAGGGCGAAAAGATTTTTTACCTAGTCGGCCCCATGAAGTACGGCTTTCCGACTGACGTTGCCGAGAAGCACCACCTGCAACAGGTGACCTTGAAGGGAACCTTCATTGGCGACGCCCAGGAAGCGATGATCGAGGTTGTCGATGGAAGCGTTGCTTCAGCCGGTCAGGCCGGCGCCAACCCGCTTCAAGTATCTGATCTCGGCGAAGTGACTCTCGCCGGAGAAATTGTCGATTCGAAATGCCATCTCGGAGTCATGAATCCTGGCCGACTCAAGCCGCACCGCGCCTGCGCGATTAACTGCCTCTCCGGCGGCATTCCGCCGATTCTTGTGGCCCAAACCGCAGACGGCCAAATCGCGCACTACCTGCTGGTCGGGAAAGATGGATCGGCCATTCATGACGATGTGCTCGAATACGTCGCGGAGCCGGTCGAGCTAACCGGAGCTCTGAAAGTGATCGGCAACCGCAAGGCGCTTTACTTCGACCCTTCAACAATCAAAAGACTCTAATAACCGTATGGAACTCTATTCTATAGCCGCAATTGTCCTGGGGATCGGCGCCCTCGCTAGCGTGTTTAACGCGCGAGTGTTGCGGCTGCCAGATACGATCGGCCTGATGGCCACAGGTTTGCTAGGCAGTGCTGCCTTGCTAATGTTCGGCCTTATTTTCCCCTCCACGCTGATGGGCGTTTGTCATCGTGTTGTGGCCTTTGATTTCAGCTTCTTCGTCCTCGATTTCGCGCTCGGTTTCCTTATTTTCGCCGGAGCTTTCATGGCCGATTCGGAGGCGATGGCTAAAGACCGGTGGCCCATACTGGTCTTTGCCACTGTCGGTATTCTGCTTTCAACTTTCATCGTTGGGGGACTGACCTACGGTATTCTGCATCTGCTGGGAATCGCCTCGGTTCCTTTCATCCACTGCCTGCTGTTTGGAGCTCTTATTTCACCGACTGATCCGATCGCTGTACTCTCTATTCTCAAGGGGACCGCAGTTCCCCGGTCCCTGCAGGCCGACATCGCCGGCGAAAGCCTGCTTAACGATGGCGTCGCAGTCGTTGTCTTCCTCACCATTTTGCAGATCGCTGGCGGAGGAGGCGAGCACGGAGGAGGAGGCGCCGAACACGGCGCTGTCATGCCGGTAATCGCTCTCTTCGCGCGCGAGGTGCTGGGGGGCGCTTTGCTTGGCGCGGTATTCGGTTGGCTGGGCACTCGCCTATTGCGGATCGCGCATGCTCCGGCAATCGATATTCTCATATCGCTCGCGGTAGTGATGGGCTGCTACACATTAGCCTGGAAACTCCATGTTTCCGGCCCTCTCGCGCTGGTCGTTGTTGGTTTGTTTTTCGGTCGAGCGCTACGATCCGCCAAGACGGACGCATCGGAACGCGAGCATCTCACCGGCTTCTGGGAAGCGATCGATCATATCCTCAATGCGGTCCTTTTCACGCTCATGGGGATGGTTCTGCTAGGGCTTTCCGAAAGCTTCGAGCTTCGCTATCTCGCCGCCGGACTGCTCGCCATCCCAGCGGTTTTATTGGCGCGAGTGACCTCTGTGAGCGTGCCATTGCCATTCACTAAGCTACGCTGCGGCAGTCCCGGGACGACAATAGTTATGCTCACCTGGGGAGGGCTGCGCGGCGGAATATCAATCGCTCTCGCGTTGTCTCTCAACGAGGAGATATCCCGTAATCTGATCCTGCACCTGACCTACGTCGTCGTCGCCTTTTCGATTCTCGGGCAGGGCCTGACCATCAGTCCGCTTGTCGCGAGAATGATGCCTGAAAAGAAAGCTTCTTAATGATAACTCAATTGCTGGAATCCGGATGGCGCTTTCGCCTGTTGCTCTTGGTGCTGCTTTTGGCCATCGTCGGGATGCCGGTGATCGCCGAATTCTCCGGAATTGACACCGTCCCGATTGGATTGACCATTATCGTGCTTGGCGTGCTGGCGGCAAGCGGCCGGAAAGCGTGTCTAAATTTGCTGCTGCCCGTAGGCGCGGTGTTAGGGATGGTTTGGGTATGTACGATGTACCCAGGGCGAGGAATGGATGGGCTCCACTATCTCGCCACCTCTGGACTCTTTCTGCTTTCTGCTTTCCTTGCCATTAATTATCTGAAGGAGAGCCGGGAGATCGATCAGGAAGCCCTCTCGGCCGCGGCCGCAGTATACCTTCTCTTCGGCCTCGCGTGCGGCGGGATTTATGCTGCCCTCGGCGTCTGGCATCCCTCCGGCCTGGAGTTTTCAGGGATGACGCATCAACCCGTTTTGCACGACCACATCTACTTCAGTTTCGTCGTGTTGACCACCATCGGCTTTGGTGATGTCGTTCCAAGAGACGCCTTGACGCGCTCGATCGCGATGTTAGAAGGTGTCATCGGGCTTTTTTATATGGCCTTTGTCATCGCGCGTCTCGTCGGCCTGTATCATCAACGCAATCAAACAGAAGATTAATGACAGGAGTTCCTTATCAAGCGTCTCGCGTCTAGGTGATTACCGGCCTAGTGTTGAAGGAGATCGATTATAATTTAGACGTATAACTCATATATGCCTGATTGCATTATTTTTTATTTAGGATGTGCCCCTCATGAGCAAAATAGAAAAGCTAAAGAATCACTACAAGCAGATCATTGAAGAGATTGGCGAGGATCCCGAGCGCGAAGGTCTCGTCGATACGCCAAAAAGAGCCGCTAAAGCAATGGATTTCCTTACGAGAGGTTATCAGCAAGACGTTCAAGAAGTGATAAACAATGCTCTATTTGCTTCGGATTCTCAAGGGATGATCACGGTAAAAGACATAGAGTTCTATTCTATGTGCGAGCATCACATGCTGCCTTTTTTTGGGAAAGCGCATATCGGCTATATTCCGGATGGAAAAGTTTTGGGGCTATCAAAGGTGGCGCGAATTGTAGATGTATTCGCTCGAAGACTGCAAATACAAGAACGATTGACCCAACAGGTTGCTGATACTATATTGGATTGCACCGGGGCAAAAGGCGTTGGCGTAGTGCTAGATGCTCAGCACATGTGTATGATGATGCGGGGAGTTGTGAAGCAAAATCCCAATATGAAAACATCAGCTATGCTGGGCTCCTTTTTGGATAATGTGAAAACAAGAAACGAATTTCTGTACATGCTGCAATGAAGACTGCATTAATCACGGGAGGATCAAGACGGCTAGGAAAGGCAATTACGCTAAAATTGCAGAAAATGGGTTTCAATACAATTGCTGTCTATAATTCGACCAAACCCGATTTTGAAACTGAATCAATAAAAGCCGATCTTTCCAAACCCGATGAAGCGGCAAGAATCATTTCCCAAATAGATAGGTCGGATATCCTGATAAACAATGCTTCGATATTCAAGCCTGGCAAGATTTCCGAAACCACAATCGATGCGTTAGAGCAGCATTTCAAAATAAACCTTTTTTCACCGGTTTTACTGTCGAAGGAATTTGCGAAGGCCAACGAAAACGGGCAAATAATAAATATTCTAGATACGAAAATATCTACCAATAATTCAACGCATACTGCTTATCTTCTTGCGAAAAAGGCCTTGGGCGAGTTTACAAAAATGGCTGCAAAGGAATTTGGGCCGAATATAAGAGTGAATGGCATCGCCCCTGGAGCTATCCTGCCGCCTCCAGAAAAAGACGAAGACTATCTGGATAAGGTTGGCTCAAGAGTTCCCTTGAAAAGACACGGATCGGCTGATGATATCACCCGGGCAGTTGAATACCTGATAAATAACGAATACTTAACCGGCCAAATCATTTACGTCGACGGAGGTGACCAAATTGCAAATTAGCATAAAAAATCTTAGACTACGAGCCATTATCGGAATTGAAGAATGGGAACGAGAGAAAAAGCAAGACATTGTAATAAATATTACGATGTCCGTAGATGAGGAAAAATCGGTCCACTCGGATGATATTAATGACTCGGCTAATTATAAGAAGATTACAAAAAATATCATTAAGCACGTAGAGAATTCCAGATACTATCTAGTCGAAAAGCTGGCCGGAAAGATTGCGGATATCGCGAAAGAAAATGGATTAGTTAAGGAAGTAGAAGTAGAAGTAGAGAAACCGCACGCCTTAAGGTTTGCTGATTCCGTTTCGGTAACGGTAAAAAAATGAACAAGGTTATAGTAAGTATCGGTTCGAATATTGAGCCATCTGAGAATATAGCATTGGCCAAACGGATACTAAAGGATAAGTTCATATTGCTAAAGGAATCGAAAACGCTTCCGACAAAGCCGGAAGGCTTTATCGAGCAGGACGATTTTTTAAACTGCGCGGTACTGATAGAATCGAATTTGAGCGAAGCGCAGTTAAAGGATAGCTTATTGAAGATCGAAAACCAGCTAGGCAGGGTTCGGACGGAAAATAAAGATGGGCCTCGAACAATCGACCTAGATATTACCGTATTCAATGGCAGTGTCGTCGATAAGGATTATCAAAAATACGAGTTTGTAAGAGAGCTTGCCGATGCGCTCAGTGCGACTGAAAAGGGTCAAGAACTAGGAGCCTGTAGCTCAGAGCGAGAGGCTGACCTTGGTAAGCGATAAGCGCTCTCTTTTTCGACCGGCGATGGCGAATAAAGCCGATTGAAGTCTACGGAAGCGGAGATTCGTGTTAAATCGTGAGCGGTAATTCCACGGCTGCTTAGGGATCAGTCTTCGTGTAGGCGGCCCTACCTTTCGTCTAGTAGTTCGATTGTGTGAACGACACGAAGAGGCTTCTGTTGAACCCTGGAGTGAAACTCGATTTGGCTTAGACAGCCGATATTGCCGGTGGCGATGAGGTCGGCTCCGGTGGCTTGGAGGTTGGCGACTTTACGGCGGCCGAGCTCTTTCGCTGTATCCGAATGTTCGATATTGTAGCTGCCCGCGGACCCGCAGCAGATTTCCCATTCGGCGGGCTCCAGTAGTGTGATTCCGGGTACGGACTGAAGCAGCCTTCGCGGAGCGGAACGGATCTTCTGGGCGTGGGCGAGATGGCAGGCGTCGTGGTAGGCTACTTTGATCGGAGGCGCGTCGCTCGCGTCGGGTGGGATGAACCCGATTTGGTCGAGGTATTCGCAGATATCCATGACTTTGATGGAGAAGGCCTCGGCTTCATTGAGGTCGGTCTCGTCTCGTTCTGCGAAGAGGATGGGGTACTCTTTCATGCCGGAGCCGCATCCGGCGGCGGTTGTGATGATCGCGTCTACATCGGCGGGGAAGGCGTCGAAGTTTTTAAGGGCGGCTTTGCGGGCTTGTTTGGACTCGCCGATATGCATGGCAAGGGAGCCGCAGCAGCCTTGTGATTTGGGGACGACGACTTCGATTCCGTTGCGATTGAGGACTCGAATCGCGGCGGCGTTGATGCTGGGGGCGAGGGCTTGCTGGGCGCAGCCGATAAGCAGGGCAACGCGACCCCGCCGGTCCCCGTGAGCTGGATACTTCTCGTTGAACGCTTGCTTCGCGGGGAGCTGATCGGGAGTCAGTTCGATCATGGCTCCGAATCCTTTGGGAAGATATTTCGCGACGGGCTTGAAGACGCTGGCTAGCTTGGAGGCGGTTCGGAATCGCGACGGGTGAGGAATGGTTTTGAGAAGGGCGTATCGCTGGAGTTTCTCGCTGAGACTACGTTCGCGTTTCTTTTCCGCCCAAGCTCGGTAGGGCGAGATGAGTTCGCCGTATTCGACGCCTGATGGACAAGAGGTGACGCAGGCGAGACAGCCGAGGCAGTTGTCGATGAAGGGTTCGATCTCGGAGGGCTCGATCTTGCCTTCGAGCGTCTCTTTCATGAGAAAGATGCGCCCGCGGGGGGAATTCATTTCGTCTCCCATGGTCGAATAAGTCGGGCAGGTCGGGAGACAGAAACCGCAGTGAACGCAGGCCTCGATGGGCTTGATCATTGAGGCGCCGCTAGGGCCAAGGTCTGTATCGGAAATCTGGTGGAGCATTTGGGGGACGAGGAGGAATCAGCGAGTCCTCCCTACCTTTATTGTCTAGGTAGGGAGAACCGGTCATGACCCCTGACTTGTCGGGGCTCGGTCCTCCGGTACGGGTCGCTAAACTTGCCTTCGGGATCGAGGGCTTGTTTGACACGTTGGTAGAAGGGTTGTTGATGGGTGATGCCGATGATGCGGGAAGGGGTGTCGCCTTGGACGACTTGAGCGGAGAGATTGAGCGTTTGGAGTATTTCGGAGAGATCGCTGATATCGTTGTCCCAATGTATCCAGGTAGCGAATCCACCGATGCTGTAGCGGAGATTCGCAGAATGGGGAGCGATCGCGTTGTTCAGGCTTGCGATGCCGGTGGGGGTTGTGGCGATTTTTACGAGAATGCCGGTTGCTGGGAAGTCTCGAAGATTTACGGAAGAGTCCCATGAATCGAAGGCGTCAGCTTCGGACTGCGTTTCGGGTCTTTCGCCGAGCAATGACTCTAAGGCTTGGACGCGTTGATCCATCGAAGCGGCTTGACCGGTTAGGCGAATGAAGAGATGGCCGCCCGTGTTTAGTTCTATAGAATCGGGGGTGAAATGCGATCGGCCGAGTTTGAGGAGAGCGGCGTGACTTTCCGAGAAGCTCGAGAATTTGAATACGATCGAGCGCGTTGCGGGCGATTTTGGAAAGATTTTGAAGGTGGCTTCGGTAATGACGCCAAGGCTTCCGCAACTGCCGACCATGAGCTTGGGAATGTCGAAGCCGGCGGCGTTCTTTACGACCTTGCCGCCAGTTTTGATTAGATCACCGAGTCCGTCGACGAAGGATACTCCAAGGATGAAGTCCCTCAGGATTCCGTAGCGGTAGGCGCCGGGGCCTGAGTAGCCGTTGGCGATCATGCTTCCGATGGTGGCGCCGTTTTGGGCGAATGGCGGGTCGAACGGGAGGTATTGGTTTTTCTCGGCGAGGATTGCTTGGATGTCGCTGACGAGCGCTCCTGCTTCGACGGTGATGGTGTATTCTTCGGGTTGATACTCGACGATGTTGTTGAAGGCGGCGAGGGAGATTCTGGAATTTTGAATTTTGAATTTTGAATGTGGAATTTCAAAGGCGGCTGTGGGATGGATTGCGGTGTTTTCGCGGACGAGAGATTGCAGTTCGTCGAGCGTTTTGGGGGCTATGGGTTGATGGGGTGTATCTTCCATCTGGCTACATTCGGGAGATGATGCCTGCCTTTTCGAGCGGGTGCGGGCCGGAATGGGAGAGGGCGGGAGCTTCTTTGCCGGGGAGCATTTTCCCGCGATTTGAAATCTCGTGGGGATCAATCGCCTTGCGGATTCGTTTGAAGGCGTTGAGGTCCGCTTCGGAAAACATCTCGGGCATGAAGCTTAGCTTCTCGACGCCGACGCCGTGTTCGCCGGTGATGGAGCCGCCGAGTTTCAGGCAGTATCGCAGGATTTTTCCGGCAAGCTCCTCGGCGCACTCGAGCGCTCCGGCTTCATTGCCATCGAAGAGGATGAGCGGGTGGAGATTGCCGTCTCCGGCGTGGAAGACATTGGCCACGCGGAGCCCGGCTTCGGCGCCGAGGCGAGAAATTTCCTTGAGGGCCTCGCCGAGTTTCGAGCGGGGCACGACGCCGTCCTGGACGAGGTAGTCTGGGGAAAGACGCCCGACGGCTGAGAAGGCGCTTTTGCGGCCTTTCCAGATGAGAAGGCGTTCGTCATTGTCTTGAGCGATGCGGACTTCCTTCGCGTTGGTTTTTTCGATGGAGGCGGTGAGGGCTTCGAATTCGGCGTCCACGGCGGAGGCCTCTCCATCTAGCTCGATAATAAGCAGGGCTTCGGCGTCTTGCGGATAGCCAGCGTTGACTGCGGCTTCGGCGGCCTCGATGGCGAGCTTGTCCATGATTTCCATGGCTCCAGGGAGTATCCCCGATGCGACTACAGCGGCCACGGCATCGCCGGCGGCTTCGAGACTGTCGTAGCTGGCGAGCATCGTGCGGTAGGTTTCGGGAATGGGAAGGAGACGTAGTTGGATTTCGAGGGCAACGCCGAAGAGGCCTTCGCTTCCGACGAAAAGGCCGACGCAATCAGGCCCGGCGTTTTCCAGGCTATCGTTGCCGAGCTGAACGACTTCGCCGTCGGGGAGGGCGGCAGTGATTCCGAGGATGTGATTGGAGGTCATGCCGTATTTCAGGCAGTGGGCGCCGCCGGAGTTGAAGGCGAGGTTTCCGCCGATGGTGCAAACGGATTGGCTCGATGGATCGGGCGCGAAGTAGAGACCGTGCGGGGCGCCGGCTGCGCTGAGGTGGGCGTTGATGACGCCGGGCTGGACGCGAGCGGTACGGTTGTCGGGATCGATTTCGAGGATGCTATTCAGACGGTTTAGGCTGATGACGATGCCCTCGCTGATCGGGAGCGATCCGCCGGAGAGGCTGGTGCCGCTGCCGCGGGCGACGAAGGGGACCTGGTGTTCGTGGCAGAGCTTCAGGGTTTCGACAATCTCCTCGCTGTTGAGCGGCATGACCACGGCGGCCGGTTTTTCGCGGAAGGCGGTCAGTCCGTCGGAGACGTAGGGGATCAGTCGCGCCTCGTCTTCGTAAAGTCGCTCGGGTGGGTAGATCTGTCGGAGCTTTTCTATGAAGGAGGTCATGCGCAGCGAGGATGGAGTGAAATGGACGACTGTTAATCAATGCGCTGGGCCCCTGACAGTAAAGGCTCGATTGAGAGGATGGGTTGACGCCAAGCGAGTCTTAGATTGACCTGCTGCGATGCAAAAATCAACAGCCTGGCTCATAGCACTATTTGCGTTCCAAGTTTCTCTCGCCCATTCTATGGCTTCAGAGTCGCGTCCCAATGTCCTGTTCATCGCGACGGACGACATGAACTGCGACTTGGGCAGTTTTGGGCATCCGATCGTTCAGTCCCCCAATATCGATCGGCTGGCTTCGAGAGGCGTACTTTTCGAGCGAACCTATTCCCAGAATCCGGTTTGCAATCCGAGTCGCACGTCGTTCATGACGGGACTTTATCCGGAGCAAACGAAGATCAACACAAACAGCGGCCATTTTCGCGAGCACGTGCCCGACGTGATCACGATGGCCCAGCATTTCCGGAACAACGGCTACTACGTGGCTCGCATCGGGAAAATCTACCACTACGGCGTACCGGGCGACATCGGCCAGAACGGCAACGACGATGCACCTTCTTGGGAGGAGGTTCGGAACCCGATCGGCGTCGACAAGGCAGTCGAGTCCGACATCAACATCATCGTCCCAGGAGCCTCTTCCGGCGGAACGCTTAGCTGGCTGAAAGTGCCCAGCAAAGACGAGGAGCACACGGATGGAATCGGAGCGGGCTACGCGATCGAAATGCTCGAGGCGAACCATCCCGACAAAACGGGCCGACCGTTCTTTTTGGCGATGGGCTTTTATCGTCCGCATACGCCCTACATCGCGCCGGCGCATTATTTCGATTTGTATCCAAAAAGCGCTATCGATCCGGTAATGCTCCACCCCAATGACCGCGACGACATTCCGAAGGCGGCATTGCCCGACCGCCCCAACCAGCTCGATCTGACGATGGACCAGCGCAAGGATATCATCCAAGCGTACTACGCTTCGATATCCCTCGTCGATGCGCAGGTCGGCAGATTAATGGAGGCGCTGGACCGCCTGGAACTCGCGGACAATACTATCGTCGTTTTTGTATCCGACCATGGCTATCACCTAGGGGCTCATGGCCTTTGGCAAAAGAGCGATCTGTTCGAAGGTTCCGCACGCGTGCCGCTCATCATCGCCACGCCAAACGCGGACGATCCGAAAGGAAAGACTACGCAGTCGCTGACCGAGCTTTTGGATCTTTACCCTACGCTCAGCGAGCTCTGCGGACTCGACGCTCCCGATCATGCGATGGGGAAAAGTCTTGTTCCTGTTCTGAAGGATCCGAGTATCGCGTTGCGTGATACAGCTTACAGCGTAACGGATTGTCGCACGGTTAGGCGTCCTGACAATTCTAAGTTTCTGGGCCGATCAATTCGTACCGACCGGTATCGCTATACGGAGTGGGACCATGGCGACTACGGCGCCGAGCTGTACGATTACAAGCGAGATCCGGAAGAGTTCACCAACCTTGCGAAGGACCCCGAGAAGGCGGCGCTGGTGAAACGATTGCGCAGAAAGTTGCACGAGCGCTACGAAGCGGCGATCGTGGATCACGACAAATGACGCTCCGCGGTCATTCTTGAAATCAAGAACCTATGGTCATCAAAATGAAAATCATATCGCTATCGGCCGCCTGCACCTTTGCGCTGCTGGCGATGAATGCTGGAACGTCCGACACCGGAAAGCATCTATTCATTCTGTCCGGACAATCGAACATGCAGGGGCATCGCCCCGAGGAAGCGTTTGCACCCGCTGTCGAGGCGGCTCTCGGAAAGGAGAACGTAATGATCGTCCAAGACGCATTGGGAGGCCAGCCGATCCAGCGCTGGTGGAAGGACTGGAAATCCCCGGAAGGAGAGAAACCGGAGTCCACCGGCGATCTCTACGACCGCCTGATGGGAAAGGTCAGCCAAGCGATCGACGGTCAAGGATTGGCCACTGTAACCTTTATCTGGATGCAGGGAGAAAGAGACGCGAAAATGCTCTGGGGCAGTGTATATAAGGTCAGCCTTATCGGGCTTTACGAACAGCTCAGCGCGGATCTTGGTAGGAACGACGTTAACTTCGTCAATGGCCGACTCAGCGACTTCGATCTTAAAAACGAAACGTATCCGCACTGGACGATAATACGCGAAATCCAGGTTGAGGTGGCTGAATCGAATCCGAGGTTCGCGTGGGTGAATACCGATGACCTTAACGATGGCGTAAACCGAAAGGGGGCGTCGATTAAGAACGACCTGCACTATTCAGCTGATGGATACAAAACGCTAGGCAATCGTTTTGCTGAAAACGCGCTCGAGCTGATAAAAAGTCACTCTGAGTGAAAAGAGTAGGGTCTCGGTACTTGTTCGGGAAGCGCCTTGGGCCACGGCAATTTCTTTACTGGCGAGACGGCGACGGGTTTGGCGGTCGGGATTGATCGGTCTTTGATGAACTCGTCCTGGACGGCAGCAGGCTGATCGCGAGCGTAGCAAGCTTCCCCTGTCTCGGCGGAGTGAGCGGTAGGATCGATTGTAGGAGCCTGCTCGCAGGCGATTGGAATTAATGGGTCTATTCTCGGTGGTTTAATACCAATCGCCCGAATGGAATGGCCTTTTTCTGAAAAAGTTTTAGTCAATTGGGATGGGTAGAGTAACCCCACTTCATACCCGAGTTGTATTTATCCTATGCCTCCGGAGAATTCAGAGCAATGTAATTGGTTTGCTGAGGAACTGCAACCGCATGAAGCGGAGTTGCGGGCTTGGTTGTGCAATCGGTTTCCCTCGGAGCTTGATTTCGACGACATCGTCCAAGAAGCGTTTGTGTCTGCTTGGAAAGCCCACGAGAAGGGGGTGTTGAAGCATCCCAAAGCGTTTCTTTTTGGGGCTGCGCGAAAATTAGCGTTGCGGTCGCTGCGAACGAGAAAAGTTCGCGGTTACGATACGATGGTCCAGATTGAAGACTGCGAAATTTTGGACGAAAAAGGCGGGGTTCAAGAAACTGTCGCGCGCAACCAAGATCTTCAGATTTTGACTCTGGCGATCCAGTCGCTGCCAGATCGTTGCCGACAAATATTCACGTTGCGAAAGGTTTATGGAATGACGCAAAAAGAGATCGCCCATAAGCTAGACCTTTCGCCACGCACTGTTAATGCGCAGATTACGATTGGACTGCACAAGTGCGCGAAGTATGTAAGAAACTATTGCGGGGAGAGAGCAGGATGAACGTAGAAAATTTCGAGTTGGATCCATCGAGCGAGGATCGTATTGGCTTAGAAGCATCAGCCTGGATCGCGAAGCGCGATTCGGGAATGGATCCTAAAGATCAAGACGAGTTCCTTGAGTGGCTGACAATGGACCCGAAGCACAAAGAGGTTTATAATGAACAATTAGCGTTTTGGAAGGATATGAACCAGTTGTCAGATTGGCGACCGGAGCATAGCCGAGAGCCGAATCCCGATTTGCTTGCGCACCGAACTCCCGAGAAATGGAGGAGTCGAATGGTTGCTCTCACAGCGATCGCTGCGGTATTCGTTGTTGGTCTAGTTGTATTTAGCATTTGGAACAGCCAGGATAGAGTTGAAACTCGCATGCTCGCTTTTGGGGGTGCCCAATCATACGAAAATCATGTCCTGGACGATGGTTCGGTTGTCGAGCTGAATCGAGGGGCGGAGGCATCCGTGCAATACTCTCGGGACAAGCGACTGATTTTTCTCCATGCAGGCGAGGCGCACTTTATGGTGGAGGAGGACCCGGATCGCCCGTTCCAAGTGCGTGCGGGAGACACGATGGTAGAGGCGACGGGTACTGCGTTTAATGTGGCTCTCGAACGCGACGGCGTAGAAGTGCTTGTTACGGAGGGCCGCGTGCTGGTGGACGCCTTGTCTCTGGTTGCGGTTCGAAGCGATACGGACTTCATGAAACGCTCCGCTCACGAGCTGGTGGCGGGGCAACGTTCGAAAGTGGCAGCATCGGCTGAATTGGAGGCTCCCGAAATAGACTTGGTTTCTTTTAATGAAATCGACCGGCGCTTGGCGTGGAAAGGAGAGGTTCTCGATTTTACTGCGGTTCCGCTATCAGAGGTCGCCGATGAGTTTAATCGACGAAATCGTATTAAGATTATGATTGGCGATAGTAATTTGCGCGAATTTCCGATTACCGCGAAATTGCGGTCTAATAATCTGGATGGTTTCGTCGAATTGCTGGAGGTCGCTATGGGTATTACCGCGGATCGCGACGATGTATCCAAGATTGTGTTGCGTGGGAAATCAATTTGATTGGCTCAATAGGTTTGTTTCGTCGAGCGTATCAGAATTTTAATTATATAAATATCATTTTCGTTTAGTCACATTGATAGACAAGCGTAACTCAGAGGGCGAACAATCGTCCCCTTGAATTACTACACTCTAACTTATCGATCATTAGATGCTCAATTCCCGTTGCAAATGCAGCGTGTATTTGCTCTACGCGACGCTAGCGTTTGCGTGGAACGCGTCTTTGCGGGCCGAGTCGGAAGCCCAAGAATTCGATATACAAGCGGGCGATGCGATCGAGAATCTCAAGGTAGCCGCGTACCAGGCGGATGTAGAGTTGCTGTTCGCTTTGGGGATACCCACGGACTTGCAAACCAATTCTATCAAAGGGCTTTTCACGATAAACGAAGCTCTGAATCGGATGCTAGAGGAAACCCCATTCATGGCCGTCCCGGTTAGCGGCGGCGAAGCATTCGGAATAATGAAGCGAGCAGAGAAAGGAGCTAATGATCCGGACCGCTCTGAGAACCAGCAAGAAGACGAAATAACGAAACGAACCCAAATGAATTTAGACAAAAACGAAAAAAAACGAACAATCGGCGGCTTTTTCAAAGGCCTGATAGCCCTCGCTTTGGCGAGCGTATCCCAAGAACTTCCTGCCCAGAACGATAGCGAGACAGTCTATGCCTTGGATCCCTTTGTCGTCGACTCTAGAGACGAGACAGTGATGGTTTCCCAATCAATAAGCGCGACGCGTATAGCTACCGATTTGATCGAGCTACCCTTCGCCGTAAACGTGCTGCCTGAGCAGCTCCTCGACGATCTCAACCCGACCGACATGAGAGAGGCCATTCAATTCGCTGGGAATGTGGTTACGGGGCAGCCAGGATCGTTCGGTACGTCGACTTACGGCGGGGCTCGTTTGAGGGGATTTCCCACCACTCAGAATCTGATAAACGGATTCTCTGTCTCCACAAACTTCCCGGTCGCTCCGAGCTCGATCAGTCGAGTCGAAGTGGTGAAAGGGCCTGCGTCGCTTCTCTACGGATCGATCCCTCCAGGAGGCATCATCAATTTTATTAGCAAGCGGCCCCGGGCGAAAACGGGCGGCAGCGCGTCGATGACATTCGGTACTTGGGATTATCGTCGTCTGGATTTGGAATCGACTGGACCGATCAATGACGATGTTCGCTACATGATCATCCTGTCCCAGGAGGATCGAGGATTCTTCTGGCATGGCCAAGAGCGGGAGCAGATTAATATCAATCCGCAGATCGAGTTCGACTTCGCAGAGGATCGCGGAAACGTGCTGATCGACTACTACCATAACCGCACGGATCAAAGAGCAGTGACATCGGCACCCGGAAATTTACGCAATGCGGCGAAGGATCCCTACGGTCGGCAACTGCTAGTGCTCGGCACGGAATTCCCGTTTCTCAACTTCAATACGCGAGACCGCGGCGCGCCTCACCTTGACGAGACAGATAGCTTGAACGTCGTCTTCAGGTATCGTTTGAACGACCAATATACGCTTCGGGCGAATTGGCGAAACCTCAACAGAGAGTCTGAACGTATCAACCAGGCGGTTGGGCTGCCCGGCTGGGAAGGCGGAGGTTCGAGATGGGACGATCAAAACCAGCCAGGAGACTCTTCCAATATCCAAGTGAACTTGCTCGCTGAATACAATTTCGAATGGGCCAAGTTCCAGATCATGCCCGGCTACGACCGCAACGAGGCTAGCGACTGGTTCTTTAGGGTCCGCGCGGGTAGCGTAGACGAAGATGGTATCCGAAACGGCAACTTCACATCGGACCCGAAAGACATTTCCGATCCAAGCACATGGCTGTTCAACTCGCCTGCAGCTTGGCAGTATTTTGTGGACGATCCGTCCACTCCGGAGTACGAGGGCCCTGGTCTTCTTCGTAACAATTCAGGCAACGAAGGCTCGTCCACCGACTATTACGTGTACGGGGCCGGATACTTTCTGAAAGACAGGCTGCTGGCGACCGCAGGGTGGAGACGCTCCAGTTTTTCAAACGCGAGTCTCACGACTAATGAGGTAGTCTTTCCCGACCTGGAGGATATCAATCCGGGAACTGAAATCAGCGATAGCGACAGCATTTACCAGCTCGGCACTCTCTACAAGCTGATCCCCGAAAAACTCCATGTGTACGCAAACAAGGCCCAGTCTTTTCAGCCTCAGCTACGGACCATTCAGCTTCCTGACGCGGATGGCAATCCGCTGGACGCTGACATTGACGGCGACGGAACAAATGATGCCCCATTGCTCAATGACAACGTAGCGGTCCCCGCCGACCACCTATTCGGCGAGGGTTGGGAGCTCGGCGTCAAAGGCTCTCTGTTAGACGGAAAGCTCGGCTATTCGCTCGCAGTCTTCGAGACGACCAACAACAACATAATTCGCGCCGTTGCCGTGAACAGCGACCCCGGCAGCTACGAAGCATGGTATCCAAATCTCGACGACGAGACCAAAGCGCTTCTCGCGGCATTGCCTCAAGACACGCGCATCGACCAGTTCCAAATACAGTCTGGCGAGGAGCTCTCGCAAGGCTGGGAGTTTGAAGCGACTGCGCGGCTGGCGGAAAATTGGGATTTGCGAATGACTTACACGAATCTCGATACGTATTTGGTTGCCGACGCCAGTTTCCCCGTAGCCGAAGGACGAAGGCTGGGGAACAGCCCGGAGCATAATTTCAACCTGTATACTCGCTATAGATTGAATGACGGCTTCTATTTCGGAGGGTCCGCGGACTGGATGAGCATTCGCTATAGCGGCAACCCCCAAAATGGCCACGGCGGCACACGAGCCGCGTCAACGCTGCTGCTAAATATGTTCGCAGGCTATCGGGTCCAGATCGATGATTTAACCTATCGACTCCAGCTCAATATCCAGAATGTTACGGATGAATGGGCGAGCGACGGAAATCCCACCTCGATCGTCACGCCGCGCATGGTACGCCTTACTGCCGGTGTGGAGTTTTAACCCAATGCTTCAAGTTTATGTTGTCGGTCCAGTGAATTCTATTTAACGCGGTGATTCTATTTGGAGCATCGCGTTTGGAATGTTCTCTCCGATCGATAGCTACTTTCATCACGTATATAGGAGGTTAGCCCCTCCTTGGTTCATTGGGAGGGGCTCATCTGTCTACTCGAATTTATACTCTCTTCAATCCTGATTGAAGAGGGTAATACTGGCGATTTCCGGTATAGAAACCTGCCTATGGAAATCGAGAAATTGAAATGCCTTTTTTGTGACGATGGTGGATCTTAGCGTTGCTGCCCGCGCCACTTTTTGAGTATCTCGGGTTCTGCCCTGGGTTGTCTATTGAACTCTACCTTTGGCTCCACAGCGCGCTATTCGCGTTTCGCTGAAGGATGATTGGCCAGCCGGGGTGTTGGTTCGCGGAATCGACGGGCCAGCATTCGAGGGTAACCGTCTTGCGGTCGGGCGAGATGATGATCAGTCCGTATCCATCTTTGGTGACAGCTCGGTCGAGTAGAAGATGCTCGCTGGCGTAGCCTTTTCCGCGACGCTTGTTCTCGGCGAAAACCTCGGTGTTAGAGATCGTAGGGTTTCCGGCGGCGGCGATAGTGATGCGGTTGCCGAATCCGTCGAAGTGATCGCCGGTGTATCCGGGCGCGTCGTTTACGCGGTTCTTGCCGTTCTCGCTGGGCGTCCACCAGCGTCGGTATTTATTGGCGACGGCGGGAACGGTGAACTGCCAAACGCTGTCGCGGTGCGCGTCGATACCGTGTTGGACGACGGAGGGGAGATGCGTGTCGCCGGACATTAAAAGCGCGTTGCCTTGGCGCAGAATCCGCAGGGCGCGGTTGCGAGCGTTTTGCGGCCAACCGCCGGAATCGAGATCGATCCACTTCTCGCCGCTCGGATCGGTGTGAAGCGAGGCGTAGGTGGTTTGCGTCAAACCGATTTTCACGCGATCCGGATTCGTCTGGACCCAATTTTGTAGAGCGGTTTCTTGAGCTGCTCCTAGTAAATGCGAGCCTGGCATGTCGATTTTGGATACGTCGAAATGGGGCTCGATGATTTTCGATCCGTTCTTCTTCGCAGGTCCGATGAGAGTGGGCAGGCTTTTGAATTTGCGATCTTCGATCAGGGCGATGTCGACGTCGCCCCAAGCGAACGAAGTATAATAGCTCGTGAGTCCTTGCTTCAGCGGCGCGGTGGAAGTAGGGTCGGGATTGGCGGCGGTTTGGGTCCGCTCAACCATACGGACGAACTCGGGCTCGTGGACGTATCCGCCGTCTTTGTTTTGGCCATTGGCGCTGGCGGTGCCACCGTCGCCCCAAAGGTCGCCTTGGTAGATATCGTGGTCGTCGGTCAGGACGACGGTCGGGAAATTCCGCGTTAATCGCCCCAAGTCCCAGAGCGTGATGTACCATTTGTAGAGATAGTCCAGATGGGGATTCCCTTCAGAGGGGTCCGAATTGGTGGGATTGCCGCCTTCGTAGATCTGGTCACCTAGCAAAGCGATTAGATCTGGGTTCTGTCGGTTGACCGATTCGATAAGCGAGTTGTGGGGAAACCACACATTTTCCTGACTCCAACGACCATCGGGCGAGCCGATAAACCCGTCGCCCCAGCCGCCGTCGGCTGGTCGCGCCATGACTTGATAACAGGTGAGTCCGGCGATCTTAACTTCGTTTTTCGGGATTGGAGCGGCGGCGATCGAACCTTCGAAAAAGTGGTCGATTCCTTGCGATTGGTACCGTATCCGAAAATCGGAACGCTCGTTCCACTGATAGTCGTCGATTTCGAAAACAGCGGTGTAGCTGGGCGATTCGATAGTCGCTTCCCCAAGCGTGATCCATGCGTTGCTATTTGGAGGTCGCAATTCTAAAGTAGCGCTCGATGCGTCGCCGAATCCGAGTGGAGGAAACTGGGCGTTGAGCTTCAGGTTGCTTCCTGAACGGGAATAGATCGCACCGAGAACGGGTCCGAATCGACGCTCGGGTCGCAGGCGTATTCCGTCGCCATTCGCCGCGAAGTCGCGAAACCAGAATCGTCTTTCGGACAGCTCACCGCCGTTTGAAATCATCGCGATGCCACCGTAGATTTGCTCTTTCGGGATATTTCTCAAGACCGTTTCCGCGACCTTCGAGCCCGTGTGAAGATCGGTAACGCTTAGCGTTAATGAGCGCAGCCCATTTCTCGCTTCGCTGACCGATAAGAGGATGTGGTAGTCTTCGAAGTTCCCAATCGAATTGATTCGATTGGCGGCTCCTGCGCTCGAGGCGAGTGTCTCGCGCTTGTTTTGTTCCTCTGACTCGTTGCTTAGAAATCGGGCGGATCCTTGATCGTCGAATACGGCGAGGATGCCGCCGCCTTTGCCGGGATAATGGTGAATGAGCGATGCGGATCGATAGTCGAGCTTGCCCCCCCCCCCGCCGATCAGCAATCCGCTCCATGCGGAACCGGCTGCGGCGGTTACGAATCCCAGCGGTCCAGGCCGGGTTTGGATGGTGAAGGCCTCGTCGCTGTCTGCGTCGATCTCGCCGGAGAGCCAATGCGTGGCCCGCATGGGAAGTCTTGATTCGCCGTTGAGGCATTCGAGGCGTCCCATCGTTACGCGCCAGTCTTGGAGTCGATTGGACCAGTAGTCGGAACCGATCCATGTTCTCGTGTATTCAGGAAACGTCGACTTGAACTCATCCGCAGGGAGAGGTAAAAAAAGAAGCACGACGATTGCGACTGTTGGTAGGGTGAAAATGTGTTTGATCATAACTCTATTGCATGGATGCCAAATAGGCTATGAGGTCGCGGAATTCGGATATGGTCATCGTGTTCTCCAAGCCCGGTGGCATAAGTGAGTAGGGAGCCGCTTCGTAATCCTTGATTTCCGCTGCTTTGAATCGGACGTTTTCGCGGGCATCGAGCGTGTAGAGGAGAATGTCTCCGCGGCTCTGATGATCGATTTGGACGCCTTGGTGAGACTTGCCGTCGTTTGTGTAAATATTCCAGGCTTGAAAATCGGGGCTGAAGGAATCCGATGGCTGGAGGATGGCGTGGATGATTCCCTCTCGACTCAACGATTGAGCGATGCCACTCAAGTTCGGGCCGAATTCGCTTCCAAGGCCATCCGCAGAATGACAGGTGGAACAGAGCGTTTGTTGGCTGCGAAACACGCGACTGCCGCGTTGGATGTCACCGCCGCTGGCGAGCGTTCGTTTCCAGGTATCCAGATCTTGAGGTCGCGAATTGGCGAACGCTCGGTTCCGGTCGATCCCGTATAAGGCGAATTCCGCGAGTTCCGCTTGAGTGGCCTTGTTTGGATTGCTGCTCCAATTCTCGTATCGTTCGGCGAACGCTTTTCGGACTCTTTGGTTTCCGATGTGAAGGCGGAGCAAGCGCGTCGCTTCAATCGCGATGGTCGCGTTGGGATGATCCATCAATTGAATCAGAGCGGCGGGATCGTCGAGGGTTTGGCGGCTTAGTCCGAATAGCGCTTCGGCTCGCAGCGGTGGGGCTTCCGATTGGTCGAGGGCGATGGTTAGAAAGGCGTCGCGCGCTTGCGCCTGATTCACCTGCGATGCCTTGTGCATGGCGGCGAGTCGAATGGCGGAATCGCTGTTGGAGAGAAGGTCGAAGACGCTATCGACTTCGAGGCGTTCGATAGCCAGAGCACGGACATGGGTGGGGAGACTGGGTTTTCGGGCGAGTGCGGCGAGCCAGTTCGGATCGAGTTTGCGAGGAATTCGATAGGACCGGGATTCGCTCCGGCTGCGATAGCTTTTGATGAAATCCGGGTCGAGCATCTCGACGGCGGCCAGGTAGGCTTCGAACACGGTCTTGTCCAATTCGCCAGCGGTGAGAGCGGTGTCCAGAGCTTGGCGTAGACCGAGATCCAAACTTTCTCCAGCCCACATCAACGCGATGCGGCGGACTGACAAATCCGGGTCTTTGAGAGCTGCGCGAATCCGCTCGGAAGCGTCTGCTCTTCCGGAGCGCCGCATGGCGAGAGTCGCGCCCAGGCGCACGGACGGGTGTTCGTTTGCGCTTAGGTCGGCGGCCAGTTGGCTGTGGCTTGGGTGGGAGAGCCACATTTCCGCTTTGTGCCGAACGAAAAGATCTGCGTCTTTGAAAAACTCTGCGACGGTGGCGCGAGTTGGTTTAGGGCGAGACGGTGCCGTAATGGAAGGCTCGGGTAATGGTATGTTCGATACGCGCCAGATGCGGCCTTTGCCGTGATTCGGGTAGTCGACGAGCATCCAGTCGGTGATATAGAGATTTCCTTTGCTGTCGCCCGCCAGCGCTACGGGGCGGAACTCCTTGTCTCCCGACATGAATATCGTTTTGCGGACGGTGTCTCCTTCGACTTGGTGACGTTCGATCGCGTTCTCGTTCCAAATGGTGGCGAGATAGCTGTAGCTGTTATTCGATGACACGTCGATCAAGCCCGAAGGCGCTTCGCCCGTGCCGGAGAGGTAGGGAAGCGTGCCAGGCAGGGAGCCGTTCCATCCTTGGAAGGGATGACGGCCCGAGCCGCCGAAAAGCGCTTTGTATCCATAATCTCCGCCTTGAACGACTTGGAGCAGACGGTTCGGGCCGCGGGCGTCGGGGTCATTGTCGAGCAGCATTAGTTTGCCGCGGTGGTCGAATTTCAGGTCGAAGGGATTCCAAAATCCGGTCGCCCAAGTTGCGAGCTGGGTGCCGTCGGGATTCGCCCGGACAATGTCGCCGCCGTCGCCGTAGCCTTCGACGACCGAGCCGTCTTTACCGACGATGCGGTGGTAGGCGCTGCCGACGTTTCCTCGCGTAAGGTACATCTTGCCTGCGTTGTCGAAGGTGATTCCGAGCCAGCAGCCGTGTGGGTTGGTGGATTCGGTTTCGAGCGTGAGGATCGTTTCCGGACCGTCGCACTTGCCGTCGTTATTTCGATCGGGCAGGGCGACGAGCTCGTGGGAGCAAATGACGTAGAGCGTGCCGTCTTTCGCGAATGCGAGATTCAGCGCTTCGTTGAGGCCTTCGGCGAAGATTTCTATGCGGTCCGCTTTTCCGTCGCCGTTTTCGTCGGTGAACATTTTGATGCGATCGCTCTTCGGACCATCGTAGCTGCTCGGGGCGCTGTGCGTGTGAGATTCGACGATGAAGATTCGGTCTCGATCATCGATGGCCATTCCGATTGGGGTGACGATGTCTGGCGATTCGGCGAAGAGTGTAAGCTCGTGTCCGGATTCGTGGATACGGGGAGTTGTTGCGCAGGCGACGCTTTGGATTAGGGCGAACGCGAAAAGAAGGAACGACCGCGGGCCGTCCCGCTGAGCGGGATCGGTCCCTACCTTATTGATTCTGAAATAGCCTCTAGTCACTCTCTTCGGTTTCGTATTGCTTGAATATTTGATAGGCCTTGGCGAGGTCTTCCTGGAGCGATTCGGGAACGATCGGCGGCGCTTGTTCGATCACGAGGTAGCCTTGGTAGCCGTGGCCGATGAGAGCTTGGATGGCGCCGTGCAAATCGGTGATGCCTTCGCCGAAGCGAACGGTTTTGTAGGTGCCGAAGGTTTCGCAATCTTTCAGATCGATGTGAACAGTGCGGCTGTGGAATCGCTCGATGACCTCGGAGATACGGACGCCCGCGCCGTCAAAATGGCCAGTATCCAGACAGAGGCCGACGTTCGACGAATCGATCGCGGCGAAGATCTCTTCGTAGTCGTCGATGTTTTCGAGGTTGTTGCCTGCGTGGTTTTCGACACAGACGAGTAGGCCCATTTCTTCCGCAGCGGGGGCTATCTCTTTGAGGGTGTTGATGACTGCCGCTAGGCCACCGTTAGTCCCGCGTTTGGTTCCGGTGAATTTCACTCGGCTGCATCCGAGGATGACGGCGGCTTGCATGCACCAAAGCTTGTGGGACACGTCTGGAGCCTTGCCGTCGCCGAACGAGTTGCCTTGGACGGAAATCGGCCGCAGTCCATGCTGCTGGCAACGCCGTGCGATGCTGCGAAGTCCTTCCGGGGTCAGCGTATTAGGATACCAGCAATTGAACTCGATATTCTTGTAGCCCGCTGCCGGAGCGATGCGGAAGGTCGGCTCGAAGTTCTCGTTTCCGAATCCGTCGCAGCAGATCGTGGCGATAGCGAGCTTGACGCCCGGCTGGTCGCGCAGGTTTTTCGGCGAGGGCGTGGCGGCGCTGGCAAGCGGAGAGCGATTCAAGAACGCTCCGCCGATGGCGCCGAGAGCGGCGGTTTTCACAAAGTTCCTTCGGGGCGTCATGGGGTAGTCGATTGGTAAGTAAGTTTCCCTTTCTGGCGAGCCTATTGGACGGGGTTGGGTATCTCCGGTAGCTCAGCGCTACAAGCCTGAGGCTTGTATTCATTATGCCTTTTGAGGCTCAGGCTAAAGCACTGAGCTACTTAAAACTACCTTTTGAATGCCCCGGGCATTCCTTACTCGGAATCGAAAAAGGGAAACAACTCCAACAGCTTTTGAGGGGACGGGCGGCTGCCGTATTCGCATAGCTCGAACGCCTCTGCATACTTAACGCTCGATCCCTTTTCTTCGCCG